>CAJBVU010000247.1 GCA_903959115.1 uncultured Bacteroidota bacterium | reverse complement strand
TTACTTTTTAGCAAAGAAAAGGGGGCCAACGGCCCCCTTTTCTTTGCTAAAAAGTAATTATGAAAATGAATTCTGATCAGTCTTATTTCAAATCCAAAACAGTGGATCCCATTTTGTAGCCTTCTGAGTAAATCTCTACTGTGTATTTGCCTGGCTTCAATTGCTCTGTAGGTTTCCAAACGGTTGGTTGCACTGGTTTGGTTTCGTTTTCAAATACCGCTGAAATCTTGTATGTGTACTTGCTTGATTTACCATCAATGTCAAATGTTCCACCTTGACCAGAATTGGCAAGTGTTACACCTTCAGGACCTGTGATTTTAACATACAAGGTTTTGTCGCCCGCTTCTGCCACGTTGTTCTCGTTGATGCTAAAGCTGATTCTAAATGCCTCTACAGCGTTCGCCTTTAAAGTTCCAGTTTCTTTGCCCGTTAACCACTTCTTTTTCAAGGTTTCGATTTTCACAGCGCTTGCTTGAAGTCTGGCAGCCAAACTCTTCAACTTTGCTTTGTCCGCAGAAAGGTTTGTATTTTCCTTGCTCAAATTGTCGTTCTGATTCGTTAATACTTCATTTTTAGCGATCAACTCTTTATTCTCTGACTCAACCTGGGCCAAACGAGCAGTTAAATCAGCCAATTGCTTGTTGAGGTCTGTAATGGCCGCTTGACTATTTGCTTTGTTTGATTTGATGTCGGCAACCAATTTCGCGATTTCTTTTTTACGACTTACCAATTCCTCAGAAAGGATTAGGTTGTCGCCGGCCAGCGCTAAACTGTCCTTTTGATATTGTTCTAGTAACAGTTCTGCTTTTACAAGGGCTTCTTCTTTGCCCTTCAGTGTTTCTTCAACAGCGGTTTTGGCTTTTTCCGTGTTGTCTTTTTCAACGCTTACATTGTTTAACATGTAAAGAAGTACTGCGATGATAACAACCAAAATTGCGATAATGGTGTAGAGCAGCGGCTTGTTGTTGGATTCGTTTTGGTTTTGCATATTGCTAAATGTTTAAAAAACTTGTGCAAGTAAATCATAAACTTCTTGCCAAAGCGGATTTTTGGGTAGTGATTTGTATTTACTTATGCGCATAACGGAATTGTTGCCCAATTTATTGCTCATCGAGCCAAAGGTTTTTGAAGACCATCGCGGTCATTTTTTTGAGAGTTTTAGAGAAGATGTGTTGAATGATCATGGATTAACAACGCCATTTGTTCAGGACAACCAAAGTTTATCTCAACGTGGCATTCTTCGCGGATTGCATTTTCAGAAATCGCCCCACGCCCAAGGGAAATTCGTACGTGTGATTACCGGTGCTGTGCTTGATGTAGCCTTGGATATCCGCAAAGATTCGCCAACCTACGGACAGTTTGTAGCCGAAGAGCTCACCGCTACTAATAAAAGGATGCTTTATATCCCGCCCGGTTTTGCGCATGGCTTTGCAACTTTGGAAGACAATACCATCTTTACCTATAAATGTACCGATTACTATCACCCGGAATCTGAGGGTGGGATCCTATGGAATAGTCCCTCATTAAATATCCCTTGGAGGCTTGAAAATCCGGTTTTGTCGGCCAAAGATGAAAAATTGACTGACTTTGCTCATTTTAATTCTCCTTTTTAATTATCAGTTTTGACGAATTAACCATGGAACCAGTAGAAAAGACAGAAGCATTGATCGCCGAATTGAAGGTCAAATTTGAAGCCAGCGGTCAGAATATCAATGATTATCTAGAAGGGCTTTTGATTGGCAATTACGAGCCCTATTGGCGATACATCGCAGTGGATGCGTTGTTGAGTTTGCAACAGCCAAAAACAGATGTGCCGGATGAAATGATTTTTATCGGGTATCACCAAATTACTGAATTGTATTTTAAGTTGATTCTTCACGAGTTGGAGCAAATGCGCGTTGTGAACTTGGGCGCAAAGCGATTCGCGGATAAGTTGAGTAGGATTCGCAGATATTTTAACAACCTGATTTATTCCTTCGATATCATGATTGATGGAATGGAAAAGGAGCAGTTTTTGAAGTTTCGAATGGCTTTGCTGCCTGCTAGTGGGTTTCAGAGTGCGCAGTTCCGATTGATTGAAATGGCCTTTACGGATTTGAATAACCTAGCATTGGCCGAGCAACGCGAGGGCTTGACAGGGCAGGATTTAGAGACGCAATACAACGCCATCTATTGGAAACAAGGTGCTGTGGTTGCCGAAACAGGTAAGAAAACGCTCACGTTAACACAGTTTGAAGACGCTTACCAAGATCAGTTTTTACAATGGGCCACCAAATGGCAAGACAATAACCTTTGGCAAATGGCGCAAAAGCTTATTTCGTTGGGACAATTTACCGACGAGCTTCGCGAAGAATTTCGCATGTTAGATACTTGTCTGAATGTCAATTGGAGACTATCGCACTATCGCTCAGCCGTTCGATATCTTGCAAAGTCGGAGTCAGGCAGCGATGCCCCCGCAACCGGTGGTACCAACTGGCAGAAATTTTTACCTCCACGCTTTCAAAAAATCGTTTCGTTTCCAGGACTTTGGAGTGAAGAAGAACTTCAGAATTGGGGTAAAGGTTGGGTGGAAGAGCAGTTGATACGCTAATCTATTGTTTTGATGTTAGAAGAAACGCCACATTCCAATCCAAACGAAACGCCTGATACTCGCGAACAGCCTGTAGAATCCATTACTTTGGTCGATGCCCAGGCTATGGTAGATCGTTGGATAAAAACCGTTGGTGTTCGATATTTCTCCGAACTCACCAACACCGCCGTTTTAATGGAAGAAGTGGGTGAATTGGCCCGATTGATGTCGAGGAGCTACGGCGACCAATCCTTTAAATCTGGAGAAAAGCAAGGTCCTGAAGCGCTCGCCGACGAAATGTCTGATGTGTTATTTGTGTTGATTTGTTTGGCCAATCAAACGGGTGTTGATTTAACGAAGGCGTTTCATCGGGGGATGGAAAAGCGGACAGTTCGGGACGCGGATCGACATAAAAGCAATCCTAAGTTGGGTTGATAGCGGAGGGCAAAAGGAAAACAAAGCGGCGATTTAATCGTTAACTTTGCATTGCCGTGACAAATTCTACCATTAGTTCCCGAAAGTTAGACCACATTCAATTGGCTTTTGAAGCGCAGTTGAGCGACGTTGATCGAAGGTTTTATTACGAACCTATGTTGGCGGCACATCCCACACTGGATGTAATTCCCCAAGTTGAGATTGCCGGCGCATTGATGCTTGCTCCCATTTGGATTAGCAGCATGACGGGCGGTGCGGAGTTGGCCGGAAAAATCAATCTGTTATTGGCCGAAGCATGCAAAAATCATGGTTTGGGTATGGGCTTGGGCTCGTGTAGGCCAGTTCTGGAAAATTCGACGTTTTCAAACGATTTTGATATTCGAAAGCACATTGGTGAACAGCCTTTGTTTGCCAATTTAGGCATCGCACAAATTGAAGAGTTGATTGCATTAAATCAAATGCAAAAGCTCATCGATATGGTGAATCGTTTGCAAGCCAATGGTTTGATAGTACATGTCAATCCGTTGCAGGAGTGGATGCAACCCGAAGGCGATCGATTTGAATTGTCGCCCATAGAGACTGTGCAGAGAGTTTTGGATGCAGTGAATTTTCCGATCATCGTAAAAGAGGTTGGACAAGGATTTGGACCAAAGAGTTTAGAAGCATTATTGCAATTGCCCTTGGAAGCACTGGATTATGGCGCTTTCGGGGGGACGAATTTTAGCAAATTAGAGAATTTACGTCGTGAATCATTAGAGCGTGGCCTTTTGGAGCCCGTTCAGCATGTGGGACATACCGCAGAAGAAATGACACCCTGGGTAAACGCAATCGCGGCGAAATTGGGCAATAAGGTCCAGTGTAAGCGCATCATTGTTTCGGGTGGGATTTCGAATTTCTTGGATGGGTATTACCATCTCCAAAAATTACAAATGTCGTCTTTGTATGCCCAAGCATCGCCTTTTTTAAAGTATGCATTGGAAGGGGAAGATGCTTTAAATCAATTTGTTGAGGCCCAGATTAAGGGGTTGGCTTTGGCATATACCTATTTAACTTTGAAAGAGAACGCATGATTAAACCGGTCAAAGGATTCAGTAAATTAAGTAAAGGGGCCAAAATTGAGTGGCTTGTCAATAATTACACTTCAGATGCTTCATCCACCATGGAAATGTTGGAGGGATATTGGCACAATCAGCCGGAGGTGCAGAAGTTGCACGATGAATTCATTGAGAACACCATCAGCAACTATTACATTCCTTTTGGCGTGGCACCCAATTTCTTGATTAACGGGAAGATGTATGCCATTCCATTGGCGATTGAGGAGAGTTCAGTGGTGGCTGCTGCGGCTAAGGCGGCGAACTTTTGGATTGATAGAGGCGGATTTAGGGCCAATGTGATTAGCATGGTGAAGGTTGGGCATGTCCATTTTATTTGGGAAGGCTCCAACGTGGATGGGCTATATCGTGTTTTTGAAGAGAATAAGCATCGTTTTTTTGAAAATACGGAAAGCATCACAAAGAATATGAGGGCTAGGGGCGGCGGTGTGATGAGTTTGGAGTTGAAAGACAAGACAGATTTGGAACCCGGCTATTATCAAGTGGAGGCTCGTTTTGAGACCTGCGATAGCATGGGTGCCAATTTTATTAATAGTTGTTTGGAGTCGTTTGCGCAGACCTTGAGGGACTTGGCGGCCGAACATGCTGCTGACCTCGGCGATGCTCCTTTGCAGGTGGTGATGAGCATTTTGAGCAATTTTACGCCGGAGTGTTTGGTGAGGGCTGAGGTGAGTTGTAAGATTTCAGAGATTGAGGAGGGTAGTGGCATTGGGAATCTCGAGTTTGCGGAAAAGTTTTGCAGAGCTATACGCATCGCATCGGTGGAACCTTATCGGGCGGTGACGCATAACAAAGGGATCATGAATGGGATCGACTCAGTAATTATCGCTACGGGCAATGATTTTAGGGCCACGGAGGCCTGTGCACACGCATATGCAGCGAAGGATGGGAAATATACCAGTTTAACCCATGCCTCAATTGTGGGTGATGCGTTTCATTTTTGGATTGAGTTGCCATTGAGTATTGGTACTGTGGGTGGAATTACCAACTTGCATCCCATGGTGAGATTTGCACATGAGTTGTTGGGGTATCCATCAGCCAATGAATTGATGCAGATTACTGCTGTGGCTGGTTTAGCACAGAATTTTAGTGCGGTTCGATCTTTGATTACTTCGGGGATTCAGAAGGGTCACATGAAGATGCATCTGCTTAATATTTTAAATCAGTTGGAGGCTACAGACGCGGAGAAGGAAGAAATCGTTGCGCATTTTAAGGATAAGGTTGTGAGTCATTCTGCGGCAGTGGAGGCATTTATGCGGGTGAGGGGTTTGTCTGCGGGAGGTTCGAATAAAAATAATTAAGACTTTTGAAATCTTACTTTTCACCCGGTAAAATAATGCTCTGCGGCGAATACGCTGTCACCGTTGGCGTTGAAGCTTTGGCGATTCCTGTTGTGCCCGGTCAGTGGATGTTTGTTTGGGAGTTTGATTCTCCGGGTGGCGGCGATCGTTTGATTTGGGAGGCCAAGGAGAAAAATGGCAACACTTGGATGAATGAGAGTTTCGCCTTGCCATTGGAAACGATGCCAGCAGAGGCGGAAAAATCCAGTGAGCGAGATCGTTCCAGAGAAGTGCTTCATTCGATGCTTTGTATGGTCGCAGAGGGGTTTTGGAAGAAAGGTAAATCATATCGCATTGAAACCCAATTGGAGTTTGAGCGCAGTAGCGGTTTGGGTAGTTCCAGTACGATGGTAGCCAACTTTGCGAGATTCGCGGGACTCGATGCGCAGATAGTGCAGCAAAAGGTATTTGGCGGTAGTGGATATGATGTGGCCGTGGCTGAGTTGGGCAAAGGATTGGTTTTTTGGAAAAATGGGGAGGTGGCGAATTGGGATAAATGGAGTTTGTCATCGGACCTCACTAATAAATGGAAGATCGTTTTCTTGGGCAAAAAGCAAAATAGCAGAAGTGCGTTAAGCGATGTGAAAGCCAAGCTAACTGCGATGAAAAATGATGATTTCTTGATGCATCAGTTGCAACAAGTATGCGCCGCGGTGAAATTGGCCAATCAAGTGCCTATGTTAGAGGCGGGACTAGAAATGTGGCAGGCCATTTTGGCGATGAGCTTGGAGCTTGAAACGCCATACCAGCATTTTAAATTTCAACCCATAAAAGGGGGTTTGTGTAAGTGGTTGGGTGCTTGGGGTGGAGATATGTTATTGATTAACGATGTTATTGAAGAAAGTGAGCGCGAAGCTTTAAAGAAATATCAAATCATTTCTTGGAATGATATTGTTGTGAGTTAAATGACTTTTTAAATTGAGGCAAATGGATAATAATGTTACATCGATACGTGTGGGTTACCAATGTCCATCGAACATCGCTTTGGTGAAATATTGGGGCAAGAAAAACGGTGGAGTACAATTGCCAGCGAATCCTAGCATTAGTTGGAGTTTGGGTGATTTGTATGCCTCTACAATTGTGCAGGCCCTGCCTCGGGAAAATGATCAAGCTTTTGTATTTACCCTTGCCGGTGAGCCGAAGCCGTCGTTTGAGCCCAAAATTGCCAGTTTTTTGACAAAAATAGCATCCGACTGTCCGTGGTTGGTGGATTTTACACTGTATATAGATTCGCAAAATAATTTCCCTCACGGCACCGGTATCGCAAGTTCTGCTGCGGGTTTTGGTGCGTTGAGCCTTTGTTTGGCGCATATTGAACAACTGCTATTGGGCGATACGTCCTTGCAGACCTTAGTTGGCGGAATGAATTTTTGGCAACGTTCAAGCTATTTGTCGCGCATCGGTTCCGGCAGCGCCTGTCGTTCCATGTTCGCTAAACCCGCCGTTTGGGGTGAAACACCTGCAGTTGCTGGCAGTAGCGATTTGTTTGCGGTTGAATTGGATTTTGAAACGCATCCCAGTCTCTCTAATTGGAAAGATGTGGTTTTGATTGTTGACGATGGTGAAAAGTCGGTGAGTAGCACAGCCGGACATGCTTTGCTTACAAATCATCCTTATGCCGAAGCTCGGTTTGGTCAGGCGCAGAGGAATTTAGAAGGCATCGCATCGGCGATGAAGCATGGCGATGTAAAATCGTTTATAGAAATTGTTGAATCTGAGGCGTTGCAGCTGCACAGCATGATGATGACATCGATTCCGTATTACGTGTTGATGCGACCCAATACATTGGCGATTATCGAAGAAATTTGGCGTTTCCGCGAACAAACGGGTTTGTCGATTTGCTTCACTTTGGATGCGGGTGCCAATGTACACTTCCTTTACGACGGAAAAATCGAAGAGACAGTGATGAACTTTGTGAATAATACGTTGTTACCTTATTGCAAAAATGGACAGTATCTTTGTAGTAATACTGGAAAACGTCCGGTTCAATTGTAAAAAATGGGAGAAATGATAAAAGACTCACTCTATTACGCCAAGATTTTGTTGTTTGGCGAATATGGGATCATCGAAGATTCGATGGGTTTGAGTATTCCTTATCATTTTTTCAAAGGCAATTTTGATTTTGCAAAAGATCTTAATGAAGTGCAGAAAAATTCGAATGAGAGCATCAGACAATTTGTTTCTCATTTGGAGTTGTTGCGCAATGCCGGTGATCTTCCTTGCACAATAGATTTTGGTCAGTTAAAAGCCGATTTAGATTCGGGTTTATTTTTTGATAGTAGCATCCCACAGGGTTTTGGCGTGGGAAGTTCGGGCGCTTTGGTTGCTGCTTTATATGCCAAGTATTCGTTATCGCCATTGAATCAGTCTGATGTGATGGTTGGAGATAACTTGAAGAAACTTAAGTCTACATTGGCCACTCTGGAATCATTTTTTCACGGAAAAAGCTCTGGTTTGGATCCGTTGATTTGTTACTTGAATTTGCCAATTCTTATCAAAGGTCAGGGTGATTTGGGTACTGTTGGCATCCCAACAGAGAATGCAGAAGGCAAGGGCGCAATTTTTTTGATGAATTCGGGTTCGCCAGGAAAAACGCAGAACATGGTTTCGATATTCTTGAATCGTTTGAAGGACGATGGATTTAGGAATATGGTTAAGACCCAGCTGAAGAAGCAGAACGACGATTGTGTGAAATCGTTTTTGAAAGGCGATACTTCTCAGTTGTTTGGTCATTTAAAGGGCTTGTCTCAGTTGTTGTTGGATAATTTCAGGCCCATGATTCCCGATCATTTTGAAAAGGTTTGGCGTGAAGGCATTGATAGTGGAGATTATTACTTGAAATTGTGTGGCAGTGGTGGAGGAGGTTTTATATTGGGCTTTACCCAAGACTTTGAAAAAGCGCAATCGTTGTTGAAAGCGCATAAATTGCAGGTGATTTACAAAATGTAATCACTGCATGTTCGGCATTCAAAAAAAATACATCACCAGGTTTTTGTTGCTTTTGGGCGTCGTGCGATGGTATAACCTTGCTTTGATTGCCGCTTCCCAGTATTTATTGTTCTGGCTCACATTTTCACAGCATGAATTGTGGCGTGTTTTCTACGATGTTAAACTGCATTGCATTGTGGCAGCGAGTATTTTTTCTGTCGCTGCGGCCTTTATCATCAATGCCTTTTACGATGTGGACAAGGACTTGGTGAATAAGCCAAAGCAGGTGGTCATAGGGAAATTGTTGGGGGAGTCGAGTTTGCTCAATTTATACGTTGTTTTGAATTTACTGGCGGTCGCTTTTGCGATGATGGCATCGGTAAAAGTGATGGTATTTTTTCTGTGTTACACGGTTTTCTGTTGGTTTCACAGTCATAAGTTGCAGAAATTGCCGGTGGTAAGAGAGGTTTCGGCCTCTTTGTTAACGATGATTCCATTGCTCGCTATTTGGTTTCATTTTGGGCATTGGCATTGGGGTATGTTTTATTACATGGGGAGTTTGGGGATTCTGTTG
>CAJBVU010000246.1 GCA_903959115.1 uncultured Bacteroidota bacterium | reverse complement strand
TCTATCAATGCAGTTTCTTCACCACAGATATAGGCACCGGCGCCGGTTGTCACTGCCAATTCCAAATCGAATCCACTTCCTTTGATATTTTTGCCCAACCATCCGTTAGCATAAGCTTCGGCGATGGCTTTTTCCAATATCTGGAGGACATACATGTATTCACCACGGATATAAATGTAAGATTGGTTGCATCCCAAAGCGTAGGATGACAAAATCATTCCTTCAATCAAAAGATGAGGGATTTTCTCCATCAAATAACGATCCTTGAATGTCCCTGGCTCGCTCTCGTCGGCATTGCACAAAAAATGGCGGGGAACGCCTTCTGGTTTTGCAATAAAACTCCACTTCATCCCCGTTGGGAATCCAGCACCACCGCGACCTCTAAGTCCAGATTTTTTGACCTCTTCAACAATATCATCGGGCGACATAGATTTTAGGGCTTTTTCAACAGCCTTATATCCGCCTTGCTTGCGATATACGTCATGGGTATGAATCCCTTCTACCCCGATATGCTCTAATAATAGTTTGCGATCCATAATTATAGGCCCAAATAATTGGCTTTAGGGTTATTACGATACTGTTCGATTAATGCGTCGACCTTGGCTTCGGTAAGGTGCTCATGAAACTTCTCTCCGGCTTGCAACATCGGTGCATAGCCACATGCGCCAAGACATTCTACTGTTTTTAGGGTAAACATTCCATCGGCGGTGGTTTCACCGTCTTTGATACCCAGTTTATTCTCTATATACGATACGATTTTTTCTGCGCCTTCAATCATACATGGACCTGTCCGACAAACTTCCAATTTCACCTTTCCCACAGGAACGGTATCGTACATCGAATAGAAGGTCGCCACTTCATACACCTCGATGGGTAAAATATGTAGCAATCGGGCGACATAATCCATCACGGGTTCAGATAAATGACCAAAATGGGCTTGTGCGATATGCAAAACGCTCAACAAAGCACTTTTCTGCATCCCTTCTGGGAATTTCGCAATTTGTCGCCCCACTTCTTGCAACAAATCTTCTGGTAATTGAATATTCTCTTGACTCACAACGATACGATTAAGCGTCTAACTCACCAGCGATTACGTTCATACTACTCATCGTTAAAATTGCATCGCTGAGTACTGAATCCACAATCATTTCTGGATAAGCTTGATAATAAATAAAACATGGTCTGCGGAAATGCAGACGATATGGGGTACGACCGCCATCACTCACCAAATAGTAACCCAACTCACCATTGGCACCTTCTACGGAATGATAAACTTCACCGGCAGGAATTGTAGTTTCACCCATCACAATTTTAAAGTGATAAATGAGTGATTCCATACTGCGATATACTTCTTCTTTTGGAGGCAAATAAAATTCAGGTACGTTGGCATGGAAATCACCCGCAGGCATTTTATCCAAGGCCTGACGAATGATGTTTAGGCTCTGTCGAATTTCTTCCTGACGTACCACGAAACGATCATAGGTATCACCATCTTTTCCAACAGGGATACTAAAATCAAAATCTTGGTAGCTTGAATATGGATTCATCACACGCACGTCGTAATCCAAACCTGCGGCCCTCAAATTTGGGCCTGAGAAACTATATTCAACGGCTCTCTCCGCTGTGATAGGTCCGGCGCCAATTACACGATCCATAAAAATACGGTTTCGGGTAAGCAGACGGTCAAACTCATCAAAGTTGACAGGAAACTCTTTCAAAAAGGCATTCAATTTGGCATGAAAAATATCGTTAAAATCGCGCTCAAATCCCCCTATTCTACCCAAATTGGTTGTTAAACGGGCACCGCAAATTTCTTCATACAATTCATAGATTTTCTCACGCTCTTGGAACATGTAAGTAAATCCTGTTAAGGCACCTGTATCCACACCAATCACCGAATTACAAACCAAGTGATCTGCGATACGAGCCAATTCCATAACAATCACACGCATGTAATCCACTCTCTTTGGCACTTCAATCCCAGCTAGTTTTTCGACTGTCATGTGCCAACCAATGTTATTGATAGGTGAAGAGCAGTAGTTTAAACGATCGGTTATTGGGGTGATTTGATTGTAGGGCCTGTGTTCGGCCAGTTTTTCAAAGGCTCTATGAATATAACCAATGGTAGGTTCGGCACTCAAAATGCGCTCTCCATCCACTTTCAAAATATTTTGAAAGATACCATGGGTTGCCGGGTGCGTTGGTCCTAGGTTTAGGGTTGCTATATCGCCATCGATGGTCTCAGTGGAGATCATTTGACCGGTACTTTTAATAATTAACTCGCTCATCGTCCGAAGAATGTATCGTTTTTATCGGTTCTCGTTTCATCTTCCAATGCATATTGCTTACGCAAGGGATGATAATCCATATCGTCCATATTCAAAATTCTACGCAAGTCAGGGTGACCTACGAAGTTTACGCCATAAAAGTCAAACGTTTCTCTTTCCATCCAATTGGCCCCAACAAAATGGACCGTTAAGGTTGGAATATTGATATCAGACTCAGCCAATGCCACTTTCAATCGAACACGTTGATTTTCGATGAGATTATGCAAGTGATAAATCACTTCGAATTCTGCACCCACCTTTTCGGGGTAATGCGCAGCACAAATATCAGTGAGGTAAATAAAACCCTGCTTGTTCTTCAATACATCAACCAAATCAATCAATTGATCCGCTGTGATATTGACATTCAGCATATCGTATTGATCTACTGAACAAACCGCAGAGTTATTCGTGTTCTCATTGATGAAAGCCATTAAGATCTCGTTATTCATGATTTTACTTATTTGGCTTGTTCAATGTTATAACTCTCTAGCATTTTGGCATATTCATCGGTATCTCTTCTGCGAAGACTTTCGTTTTTAGCCAATTCCTGTATTTTCATCAATCCTTCAATGATTTGCTCGGGGCGAGGCGGACAACCAGGAACGTAGACATCTACTGGAATTACCTTATCTATTCCTTGCAAAACGCTGTAGGTATCAAAAATACCACCTGAACAGGCACATGCCCCTACAGACAATACCCATTTAGGTTCGGCCATTTGATCATAAACTTGCTTAAGGACCGGGGCCATCTTTTTCGAAATGGTACCCATCACCATCAATAAATCTGTTTGTCGGGGTGTAAACGCCAACCGCTCAGAACCAAATCTCGCCAAATCATAATTGGCTCCCATGGTGGCCATGAACTCGATACCACAGCACGATGTCGCGAAAGGCAGAGGCCAGATAGAATTGGCGCGTGCCAATCCAATGACTTTATCCAATGAGGTAGCGAAGAAACCTTGTCCTTCTAATCCTTGGGGTGATTCAACAACTTTTACCATACTTTTTTATTTTTCCCATTCAAGGGCACCACGTTTCCAAACATAAATAAAACCCATCAAGAAGAATCCAACAAAGGCTACGACTGCGCCAAATCCAGACCAGCCCATTTCCTTAAAGTTGACGGCGTAGGGATAAAAGAAGATTACTTCTACGTCAAAAAGTACGAACAAAATGGCTGACAGAAAGTACTTTACAGAAACAGGGAATCTCGCATTGCCCTGATTTTCAATACCACACTCAAAATTGTCTTCTCGTTTAGCAGTTTTTCTATTGGGACCCAACAAATGGGAAACGCCCAAAGTGAGCACTACAAATCCCACAGCGACACCAATTTGTATCAGGATGGGTAAGTAATCGTTTGGTGTATTCATCTATTTGCAAATCTAATAAATCACTTTGAGCCTTGGGTATATTATTGAATTAAAAATGAGATTTTTTGACAACTTTTTTGCCATTTGGGAATTTGGCGCCTCGCTCATATTTTTGTTGATTAAGAATACTATGAAAAAACACATTAGAACTACTTTAGCCATAATAGCCGGTGCGATTTTGGTTGTTGTCAATTCGAGCAATGCTAGCGGACCTGGTGGCGACAGAACGAATGCCCCTGGATCATCCGGAAACTGTTCTGCATGTCATGGCGGAACTGCCAATTTAGGAGGTGATATTGTAGTTACCGTAATCGATAAGTCAACTGCTTCTGCGGCCACAGAATATACTCCAGGTAAAACCTATACAATCGGAATCAAAATGGGCGGTACTTCGATCAAAAAAGGATTTCAAGCTACGGTGATTAATAGTAGCAATGCAGGAATTGGAACGATGAGTGGCAATTCTACCGGTACAAGTATTTACGCCAGCGGAAACCGTAGTATTTGTGGTCATAATACACCTGGAATTGGGGTATGGTATTTCGACTGGACAGCACCCGCTACTGCATCTGGCACGGTGTCAATTTATGCTTCAGGTGTTGTTTCTAACGCCAGTGGAAATGATAATGGCGATCAAGTGGTAAAAACTTCATTGAGTTTCCCTGCAGCGGCCTCTTCAAATATTAATTCCTTGGCAAATTTTAACAGCTTTTCGGTTTATCCAAACCCTGCCTCACATGAAATAAAGTTCTCTGCTAAGATTAGCAAAGTGACAATCATGTCTCAAAATGGCAAGGTCGTTTTCTCGGGTAACAACATCGACCATGTAAACATCGAAAATCTTTCAAACGGTTTGTACTTCGTGAATGCCATCGCAGAAAATCAAACGGCTATCTGCAAGCAATTCATCAAACAATAAGTTCGGATTAATTCTTTTTCAATGCATTTAACGCCCGGTGGAATCGCTGGGCGTTTTTGTTGTGCTCATCCAACGTGATCGCAAAATCATGCTGCGGCGTTAGATCAGATTTTGCACAGAAATAAACATATGGATACTGTGCCCCAAATAAGCAGGAATCAATGGCATTCAGGCTAGGAATACATAGTGCTCCAATGGGCAAACCAGTATATAAATATGTGTTATATGGCGATTCGATTTTTGTATCCCGATTCAACACCCTACCCGCTCTGCCTCTAGCAAAAACCACTGTTGGATCCGCTTGAAGGAGCATGCCAATTTTCAAACGATTTTTATAAGTGGATGCAATTTTCCCATACTCAGGAACGTGATTGCTTTCTTTTGTTACGATAGAAGCCAATTTCACCACCTCAACGGGTGTCAAACCCAATTTGCTTGCTGCCAACATCCGCTCTTTTGTCCAAAAGTCATGGGCCTCTTTCACTAATCTATCCAATACTTGAATGGGTGTAGCCGTCCTTTTAAACATGTATGAATTGGGTATAGCGATGGCTTGCCAATTATATGAATCCAACCCCTTCTCTTTGAGCCATGTTTGTTCATTCCAGCGCTTTTGGTTGGTGGGATCCATGAGTTCTTCACCCAATTGAGTTGGGGACCAATCAAATTGCTTTGACAATTGTCTTTGAAATTGATTGTAATCCCAATGGCTTAGTATTGTCACCATTTTCTGCTCACGCTGATAACGAACTAGGAGTTTTATCAAACTCCAAAAGCTTGTTTTGGGACGGATAACCAAAGTTGATGTACCGTCAGCATCTAATTTCAACCCTTTCCAACTTGCAATTTTAGCGAAAGACAATGGGGTTGTCAAACCGGTTTTGTCCTTCACCATCGCGTCGAACTTGTCAAAGGAAATGGGTGTTTCATACGTCAGCGCAACGTTATTGCTATTTGTGGAATACCAATTCGGCAGCAACCAAAATTTCAAACCCACTATAAGAGCAACTAGAGTGACCAAAGCCCAGATCCATTTCTTTCCCATACTTATACAAAATTGCAATTTTTTAGTTGTAATTCACACATTTATCGCAGTAAATCCTCGCGTTCCGCCAGAAAATCCATTAGGTTTGTATTGTGAAAATATTGTTAATCGGCTACGGGAAAATGGGTCAAATCATTGAAAGATTGGCCATTGAACGCGGCCATGAAATCGTGGGAAAATACGATTCTC
>CAJBVU010000245.1 GCA_903959115.1 uncultured Bacteroidota bacterium | reverse complement strand
TCTCAAGCTTTCCAATAAGTCGATGTCCAACGACAATTCGCCGCTCAATTCATTATATGCTATCAGCTTGAAATCATTGATTTCGCCAATCGCAGTTAACTTGCCGTCCTTGTTCTCGGTCGCAAATCGCAAGTTGAGGTTATGAACGTAAGTCAGCAAATTGTCAGCACTCACGGAGCTAGTAAACCCATTTTTATCATCGAAAACCGCATCAACTGCCATAGACCCGCCCGCCGGTTGTGTCTCAAAATTGTCCAGCAATGCCCTCAATATCATTGCTTCCTCCGCGCGTTTCCCGTTGAGTACTTCCATCGATAACGACTCCAATATCTTCAGCGATCGCTTCGATAAATTCCAATCAGTGGGTAAAACCTTGATCAAAAACCCATAATACGATTTGTACTCTGTAACAAAAGTGAAAGGATCCCTCGAGCCGTGTTCAATGAAATCCATCATCAGCGGTGTTCGCCCCAACTGGAACTTCAGCAACTCGAAATCCGTTTTTAAATCTTTGAACTTGCTCAAATTCGCATCATTCAACGACTTGAAAATTCGCTCCTTCGTGATCTCGTCAAAATTGATCGTGGATGCCCCCGGAATCAAATCCGAACCATTTACCAAACATCTCCGAATCCTGTCCTTGTTGAACGACGTATCCCCATACAAAGCAATCGGGACCAAAAAGTTGTTCTTGTAGTTCCCAATAAAATCCAACACCGTCAAGTACTCCTTATTTTCCGCCTTACGCAATCCCCGTCCCAGCTGCTGAACAAAAACAATGGCCGATTCTGTTGGACGTAGCATCAAAATCAAATTGATTCTTGGAATGTCTATCCCTTCGTTGAAAATGTCTCGACAAACCAAGAAGTCGATCTTGGTGCTTAAATCATTCGTTTCCAGTCGCTGAATTCCTGCGGCCCTGGCAGATTCCTTGTCTTCGCCTGTCAACCCAATCGAAGGATACCCGCGCTCGCTCAGTTTCTCAGCAATGGCATAGCATTCTTCTAACTTGGAGCAAAAAATCAAGCCCCGTATTTCGTCCAATTCGGCGCCATATCTTCCAATGGATTCAATGATTCGGTCAATCCGCTCTTCCGATACCAACAAGTTGAAATCCGCCTTTTCTTCGAGTGCATGCCCGTCTACCGTGAGGTCCGAAATTCCGAAATAGTGAAATGGCGTTAACAAATCTGCCTTCAGCGCAGTATGCAACCGGATTTCGTAGGCCACGTTGTGGTCGAATTTGGAATAAATGTCAAACCCATCCGTTCGCTCCGGCGTGGCGGTCATTCCCAGCAGAAACTTCGGCTCAAAATAGTCGATGATGTGATCGTACGTTTTTGCACCCGCGTGGTGACTCTCATCAATTACGATGTAATCGAAATGGTCTTTGGCAAACTTGAGGCGATGTGCTTCCTTGCTTAAGGTCTGTGCCGTGGCGAACATGTAGCGGACGTCCGCGTTCTTTTCAGTGCCGGTATACACGCCAAAATCTGTGAGGTCAGCGTCGATGATGATCTCTTGAAACGACAACAATGCTTTCCGGGCGATGTTCTCGCGATGAATCACGAACAACATTCGCTTGGGTGCAAAGGATCTCACGTCGAAAGCCGCCAAGTACGTTTTTCCTGTCCCTGTTGCTGAAATGACCAATGCTTTGGTTTTACCCGCATCACGCATTTCGTTTAAGTTGATCAATGCCTGATGTTGCATTGAGTTGGGCTCAGGGCGATTGCGCAAAGTATGATACTTGACCTGCGGGTCTATCAGATTTTTAACTTGTTGAGCGTTGTAATGTTCCTCGTAAATTCGAATAAAATCCGCGTCAACGATGACTGAATGATCTAAATCATATTGAAATTCCTCTCTCAGTTCCTTGAGCGTTGCGCCATGCTCCAAGCTATGAAGTAATATATTTAGCTCCCGATTTACGGCCAGGGCATTTTGTGTGAGGTTGGAACTGCCTACAATGAACGATTGGTAATCCCCGTGATCGAACAGATATCCTTTGGCGTGATGACTTTGTTTCTGAACGATGCGCAATTCGATGTTTTTGAACTGCAGCAAGAGCTTCATCGCGCCAGGCTGACTAAAGGTGAGATAGTCCGAAATTACGATGGTGCCATGGATGTTTTTATCCTCAAGTTTCAGCAACGATTGTAGAATGGTCTTTACGCCGCTGCTAGTGATAAAAGCCACATTGAACCAGAAACTCTGACAGTTTTCTAATTCATCCAATAGGGTTGAAAGGACTTTTACTGATTTTTGACCGGAATTTGTGAGGATTCGGGGTGTAAAATTGCCTCTATATTGACTGTTGTCGTCAATAAATCCATGTTGAAACCCTTCGGTTAATTTGGATTTCATGACAGTGTGATGAGTTTTTCAACGATGGGAAGATCTGCGGCGGCCCAGTCTAGATGATTCATGTCTGATGGGGAAAGCCAAGTATATTCCAGATGTTCGGTTAGGGTAGGGGTTGTTTGTTCAGATTTGCACAAATAGGTGTGCATGGTGAGGCGGAAATCGGGGTAGGGGTGTTCCACGGTGATTAAAAACTGTAGTGAGTGAATATCGAGGTGGAGTTCTTCCTGGATCTCGCGAATGAGCGCACTTTCAGGAGACTCGTCGACTTCAACTTTGCCGCCAGGGAATTCCCATTTTTTAGAAATGTACTCGTATTTATTGACGCCACGCTGAACACACAAGTATTTTTCATTGTGTTCTATGACCGCTGCAACCACTGTGATGTGTTTCATGAATGAAACAGCAAAATACAGTCAGGAATTTGAATTTCCAGGGAAGTTTGTTTTATTAATTATTAACTATCAACCCATTTTTCTTTAGAGTTGAAACATTTTTTTTTCTTGGTGAAACATTTTGGGTCAAAAAAGGCCAAAAACGCGAACAAAAGTGAAAAAATGCGAACAATACAAAACCCTATAAAACAAATAAACCGTTGCAGAACAACGGTTTAAAGGTACTTGAAGTGAAATGAAAACCCTTCTGGCGGTGAGGGGGGGATTCGAACCCCCGGAACAGTTACCCGTTCGTCAGTTTAGCAAACTGGTGGTTTCAGCCACTCACCCACCTCACCAATGGGGCTGCAAATATAGTATTATCAAAATTCCTTTACAAGTGCATGCACCAAAGTTTTTTGTGAAATTCCCAAATCTTTCTCCATTCAAATGCCAAAACGATTCAGTATTTTTGTAGCCCTTATCGAAAAATTGAAACGTATGCAAATCAACATCACCTTCCCAGACGGCGCCGTTCGCAGCTACCCCAGTGGATCTTCAGCCATGGATGTGGCCCTGTCGATCAGCGAGGGTCTTGCACGTAACGTGCTCGCCGCCAAAGTGGACAAGGAAGTCTGGGATGCCAGTCGGCCTATTACAAAAGACGTTGCCTTGCAATTGCTTACGTGGAAAGACAAGGAAGGTCAGCAGACCTACTGGCACTCAAGTGCACACTTAATGGCCGAAGCGCTGGAAGCGATGTTTCCCGGTGTTAAATTGGCAATTGGACCGGCTGTGGATAGTGGTTTTTATTATGATGTAGATTTTGGCGACCAACCTTTTTCCTCCGAGTCTTTCGAGGCTTTGGAAAAAAAGATGTTGGAATTGGCGAAAAATAACAACGTCTTTGTAAGAAAAGATGTTTCAAAAGCCGATGCCACCGCCTATTTTACGTCAAAAGGTGATCCCTATAAACTTGAGTTGATTCAAGATCTGGCCGATGGAAGCATCACTTTTTATGAGCAGGGCAATTTTACCGATTTATGTCGTGGCCCACACATTCCTCATACCGGACATATCAAAGCAGTCAAATTGCTGAATACCGCCGGTGCATACTGGAGAGGAAACGAAAAGAACAAACAGTTAACAAGAATATACGGAGTTACCTTTCCTAAGAGGTCGGAGTTGGATGAGCACTTGGAGCGCATGGAGGAGGCGAAGAAGCGCGATCACCGTAAGTTGGGTAAGGAGTTAGAAATTTATACGTTTGATGATGATGTAGGCCCAGGATTGCCTTTGTGGTTGCCCAATGGAGGTATCATCATTGAAGCCTTGGAAACATATGCCAAGAAAACGGAGAAAGAGGCAGGGTATCAGCGTGTGAAATCGCCGCACATCGCCAAGGAAAGCATGTACTTAAAGAGTGGTCACTTACCTTATTATGCAGATAGTATGTTCCCTCCCATGGAAATCGATGGGGAGAAGTATTATCTCAAGGCCATGAACTGTCCACACCACCACAAGATTTTTAAGGCTTTGCCTCATACTTATAAGGAGTTGCCTTTGCGTTTCGCAGAATACGGTACTTGTTATCGCTATGAGCAGAGCGGTGAGTTGTTTGGCTTGATGCGGGTGCGCAGTTTGCAAATGAACGACGCCCACATTTATTGCACCGAAGCACAGTTCGAAGAAGAATTCAAAGGGGTGAATGCCTTGTATTTGAAATATTTTGAGAAGTTTGGTATCGATAAGTATGTGATGCGTTTCTCGAAGCACAATCCGGAGAAATTGGGCAAGAAGTACATCGATATGCCTGAATTGTGGGAGAAGACAGAAAATATGGTACGTCGCGTGTTGCAAAGCATGGGCGTTAGCTATGTGGAAGTAGAAGATGAAGCGGCGTTCTACGGACCCAAAATCGATATTCAGGTTTGGAGTGCGATCGGTCGTGAATTTACATTGGCAACCAATCAGGTGGATTTTGCGCAAGCAGAACGATTTGATTTGAGTTATATCAACGAGAAGAATGAGAAGGAGAGGCCCATTATTATTCACCGGGCGCCATTGAGTACGCATGAGCGTTTCATCGGTTTCTTATTAGAACACTATGCTGGAAATTTCCCAACTTGGTTGGCTCCAAAGCAGGTCGTGATATTGCCAATTAGCGATAAATTTACAGATTACGCACAAGAGGTTGTAAATTTCTTAAAAAAGCACGATATTCGCGCCTCCTTGGACACTCGGGCCGAGAAAGCGGGCAAGAAAATCCGCGACGCCGAAATCGCCAAAATCCCTTACATGTTAATTGTAGGAGAGAAGGAAGCCAACGAACAGCAAGTATCAGTTCGGAAGCACGGCGGTCTCGATTTGGGTACCATGGGAATTCAGCAACTAGCTGATATATTAATAGATGAAACCAGGATATAGCAGAAGACCGTTCGTAAAGAAAGAGGCTCTCCACAAGATCAATGAGCTAATTACCGCTGCCAATGTGCGGGTGGTAGGAGAGCACATGCCTGTGGATGTTTACCCCACAGCCAAGGCTTTGGAAGTTGCCTATGAATTGGGATTGGACCTGGTGGAAATCTCTCCACAAGCCGATCCTCCAGTTTGTAAAATTGTAGATTACAAGAAATTCTTGTATGAGCAAAAGAAAAAACAAAAGGAAATCAAAGCAAATGCTGTGAAGCAAGAGGTGAAGGAGATTCGTTTCGGTCCAAATACAGACGAACACGATATCGATTTCAAAATCAAGCACTCAAAGCATTTCTTGGAGCAAGGTCATAAAGTACGTGCCTATGTGTTTTTTAGAGGTCGTACCATTATCTACAAGCAACGCGGTATCGATTTGTTGATGGGTTATGCCAACGTATTAATAGACGAAGGCTACGCTAAGTTAGAGTCGGAGCCCAAAGAAGAAGGAAAAAAGGTTGCCATCATTTTGGCACCAAAAGTTAAAAAATAAACGTTTAAAAAATAAGAATTCAGGATATGCCTAAAATGAAGACCAATTCCAGCGCCAAAAAAAGGTTCACAGTAACCGGATCTGGAAAAGTAAAAAGAGCGAAAGCATTCAAAAATCACATTTTGACCAAGAAATCAACAAAGCGTAAGCGCGCTTTGGGTAATGATGCGATTGTTGATGTTACAAACATGAGCAACGTTAAATTCATGCTTCGCATCGGAAAATAATTAAAACAAACTTTGGCCGGAGCACAAAAGCGCCTTTGTAATAGATCGCCGCTCAAGCCACTAAACTAAAATAATATGCCAAGATCCGTCAACCACGTCGCGAGTAAAGCTCGCCGCAAAAAGACCCTCAAACTCGCCAAAGGTTACTTTGGTCGTCGTAAAAACGTTTGGACCGTTGCTAAAAACGCAGTAGAAAAAGGTTTAACCTATGCCTACCGTGACCGCCGTGTTAAGAAACGCGAATTCCGCTCTTTGTGGATCGTGCGTATTAACGCTGCTTGTCGTATCAACGGTGTTAGTTACAGCAAATTCATGGGTAAGCTTAACAGCAGCGCCCTTGAAATCAACCGCAAAGTCCTAGCCGATTTGGCTATGAATGATCCAGCCGGCTTCAAAGCTGTCTTCGATCAGATCATGAAAGGATAATCAGCGCGCTGATATCAATCATCTTCTAAAAATCCCCTCGTTAACAAACGAGGGGATTTTTTTATTTAGAATCCCACAAGGTGTAGGTGCGGATATTTCCTCTCGACTGGAAATTGATGGCCAACACATCAGAGAAAATGGCCCTTGAAATAATCTTTTTGGCCGAATTGTATTGATACTCTACTTCGTTGTTTAGGCCAACCCTTTGAATTTCTGATAGGGGTTCAGATCCATTCGCCGCTGCCGCTCTTGCATACTCATTGCACTCCTCCAACAAAATTGGCTTTTCATAAATCCCAGCGGCATTCTTGGTGAAAATCTTCACCGTATTCTTCGTGCCCGCAGGTCGTTCCGTGGTTAAATTCCCCTGTAAATACATGTCCTCTCCGCTAAATGGAGATCTTACAGGCTTTACCCGGATGTATTCGCCATCCTCACGAATCGTATCGTCGCACAAATCAAACAGATAATTGATGTCCTCCATCACCAGCCTACGGATGATTTTTTCGCTGTTCAATCGCATACGCTCCTCATCAAACTTTTCTGAACTGATCAAATTTGCTGTCGCCTGCTTGGAAATACCACTCAACAACGCATCCCTAAAAATTGTCCAATTTACCAATTCTTCCACCGCGCCCCTGCTGTTGAATTTTACCTTCAATGGCTGCTGCTGAATGCTATTCGCGTTTTTCCATGGCTTACCGCCCGTTGCGTCGCCATAATAGCCCATCTCAAACGTATTAACGCCTACGGTTCTGGAAAAAATTAAAAAACAGGTGTCCAATTTTACATCCAAAAAGAAATCATTCTCATTGGTAATGTACTCTTGGGTAATGAGTTGATAAACAAAATTTTGCTTATTGAAAATCGTGGAAACGGGGTAGAGGGTATCGGTATTTGTCACCTGTATCCCAGCAGAAGCTTGGACAGGAGCAAAAAGTATACTGAGTGCGGTGAATAGAAAAGTCATGGTAGGTTTCAAAGACGACCTACCCTTGCAAATCGTTTGCCAAAGATGTTAAACTTTGGCTTAGGGCTTACAAACTTTCAAAAACAAGCTCAGATCCAGCCAAATCAACGGTAACATTTCCATTGTTGGAGAGTTTTCCCATTAGAATTTGTTTGCTCAATTCGTCCAATATCCGCTTTTGTAATACCCGCTTCAATGGCCTAGCGCCAAATTGAGGATCATACCCCAACTGAGCTAACCAATCCACCGCCGCCGATGTTACTGTCAGCTTGATGCCATTGTCTTTCAACCGGTCCACAATCATTTCTATCTGCAATTCCACGATTCGATGGATTTCGCTGCGACCCAAAGGCTCAAACATCACCACTTCATCTATACGATTCAAGAATTCCGGGCGGATACTGCGCTTCAATAAATCAAAGACTTCGCTTTTTGCGCTTGCAACTATGGCATCCCTATCCCCAGATTCAATGTGCTCAAACTTTTCACGAATCACGTCAGATCCCAAATTGCTCGTCATGATGATAATCGTGTTTCTGAAATTCGCAGTTCGACCTTTGTTATCGGTCAAACGACCATCGTCCAAAACTTGTAACAAGATATTAAATACATCGGGGTGGGCCTTTTCGATTTCATCCAACAATACAACACTGTAGGGTTTACGACGTATGGCCTCGGTTAACTGACCGCCTTCATCGTATCCAACATAACCTGGAGGGGCTCCAACCAAACGGCTCACAGTATGCTTTTCTTGGTATTCGCTCATGTCGATCCGAACCATCGCATTGTCTGTATTAAACAAAAATTCAGCGAGGGCTTTGGCGACTTCCGTCTTTCCTACACCCGTAGTTCCTAGGAAAATGAAGCTTCCGATGGGTTTTTTGGGGTCTTGTAGGCCGGCGCGACTTCTACGAATGGCATTGGAAAGGGCGGCTATTGCTTCTTCCTGACCTACCACGCGTTTGTGTAGTTCCAATTCCAAGGTGAGCAGCTTTTCACGTTCACTTTGCAACATGCGGTTTACAGGAATTCCGGTCCAGCGACTCACCACCTCTGCGATATCTTCCGAATCCACTTCTTGTTTTACCATAAGCTGACCATTGCGAGAATCGCCCAATTTTAGACTCAAACTAAAGAGGTCTTCTTCGTTCTTTTTGATTAGACCGTAACGGATTTCAGCTACACGACCATAATTTCCGTCGCGTTCGGCCTGGTCTGCTTCAATTTTCAATGATTCGATGGTCGCTTTTTTCTGCTGTATCTGAGTCAATACGCCTTTTTCATTTTCCCATTGGGCATTGAGGGCGTTGCGTTTTTCACTCAAGTTGGCGATGTCTTCATTGAGTTTATTCAATTTCGATGTGTCGCTTTCCCTTTTGATGGCTTCTCTTTCGATTTCGAGCTGCATAATTCTGCGGTTCATTTCATCAAGTTCTTCGGGCACAGAATCCATTTCTAGACGGAGCTTAGACGCAGCTTCATCCAATAAATCGATGGCTTTGTCTGGCAAAAAACGATCATTGATATAACGCTGACTCATCTCCACAGCAGAAATGATGGCTTCGTCCTTAATACGTACT
>CAJBVU010000244.1 GCA_903959115.1 uncultured Bacteroidota bacterium | reverse complement strand
GTTCATATGATTGAGCGATTGTGTTGGTGGTTCCATTTTGTGGGCATCGTAGTGTTTTTGAATTATGTGCCATATAGCAAGCATTGGCATATCATCATGAGTTTTCCGAATGTGTATTATACGCCATTGAAGCCGAAGGGTGAATTTGAGAATTTGGGTTATGTAACCACGGAGGTAAAATTGATGATGGACCCGGCGGCGCAGCCGCCGGACGGGTATGAACCGCCAGCAGGCTTTGGTGCCAAAGATGTACAAGATTTGACATGGAAAAACTTGATGGACGCATACACTTGTACCGAATGTGGAAGGTGTAGTAGTGTTTGTCCGGCCAATCAAACAGGGAAATTGTTATCACCAAGAAAAGTGATGATGGACACAAGAGATCGTTTGGAGGAAGTGGGAAGAGGCATTGACGCGGCGAAGAAGTTGGCCCAACAGAATACAGAGGCAGTAACGAATGCGGCGGATAGCAATGCTGCTGAGGTAGTGCGATTTGAAGACGGTAAGGACTTGCATAGCTATATCAGTACGGAGGAATTGTGGGCTTGTACAACGTGTAACGCATGTGCTGAAGCTTGTCCTGTGAACATCAACCCGGTTGACATCATCGTTCAAATGCGTCAGTATCAAGTGATGGAAAAGAGTGCCGCTCCGAGCGAATTAAATAACATGTTTACCAATTTGGAAAACAATGGTGCTCCTTGGCAGTTCAATCAAATGGACAAGGGGAATTGGGTTCAAGGGTAAGCTTGTTTTGGGTTGAACGGAGTAGATTTTGACGAACTGAAGAAAGGAATCGCTATTGGGTTCTTGGTATTCTGAAAAAAGGGAAACAACCCTCGCAGTTTTGTCGTATTTTTGAAGGGCAATGAACACATTTCATTTATTATCTTTTTTGGGTGGCCAAGAAATGATCATTCTTTTGGTTCTCGTTTTGTTGCTTTTTGGTGGCAAAAAAATTCCTGAATTAATGCGCGGTTTGGGCCGTGGTATTAGAGAGTTTCAAGATGCTAAGAATAACGTTGGCACCGAGATTCGCAAGGGAATGAACGAAGATCCAAAAGAAAACAAAGAGTAATCTTGGAACACTACAGCCGGATTTCAGCAATTCGGGAAGACCTGAACTCAGGCCGTGTCACTTGCGCGGCGCTGGTAGATTATTATCTAAAAAATATTGCGGACAATCAGCATTTAAATGCCTTTTTGGAGGTTTGGGATGATGAAGCAAAGGCAAGGGCGATAGAAATCGACAGTAAAGTTAAAGCAGGCACCGCAGGTCGTTTGGCCGGTGTTGTGATTGCTTTGAAAGATGTTTTGTCGTTTCAAGGCCATAAAGTGAGTTCTTCCTCAAAAATTTTACAAGGATTTGAATCGATTTATTCGGCTACAGTAGTTCAGCGATTGTTGGACGAGGATGCCATTTTCATTGGTCGTACCAATTGTGATGAATTTGCAATGGGTGCAAGTAATGAAAACAGCGCTTTTGGACCGGTCTTGAATGCGGCGGATCCGTCACGTGTGCCAGGAGGTTCTTCCGGTGGCAGTGCGGTGGCGGTTCAAGCGAATATGGCTCATGCAGCCTTGGGTAGCGACACTGGAGGATCCATTCGTCAGCCCGCTGCATTTACAGGGATTGTAGGGTTAAAACCCACTTACGGATTAATTTCTCGTTGGGGATTGTTGGCTTACGCATCGAGCTTTGACCAGATTGGTCCGATGACGAAGAGCATCGAAGATTCGGCGTTGTTAACGGAAATCATGGCGGGTCCAGACGGACAAGACGCTTCGATGTTTCAGCAGGCAGCACCAAAATTCACCGCGCCCAAGGCACCGGCGAAAGCAAAATTTGCTGTGATGCGCGAAGCAATCGATGGTGAAGGGATTGACCCAGAAGTTAAATCGATGATGACGGGTTTGATTGCGAAGTTGGAAGCAGCAGGTCATGAGGTGAGTTATTTTGATTTCCCTTTGTTGGATCATATGGTTCCGGTTTATTACGTGATCACAACGGCAGAAGCATCGAGCAATTTGTCGAGGTATTCAGGTATGATGTACGGCAAAAGAAGTGAAAACGCCCACGATTTGGAGTCAACGTATGTCCTTTCTCGCACCGAAGGTTTTGGTGAGGAAGTGAAGCGTAGAATCATGTTGGGCACGTTTGTTTTGAGCAGTGATCAGTACGATGCGTATTATGAAAAAGCGCAAAAAGTAAGGCAGATCATTCGCACGGAAACAGAGAAAATATTGGCCAATGCGGATGCCATTTTACTCCCAACTACAAGCACACCGGCGTTTAAATTGGGTGAGAAAGCGGCAAATCCGGTGGCGATGTATATGGCGGATTTGTTCACAGTTCAAGCGCCTTTGGCAGGAAATCCGGCCATTTCAATACCTGCGGGAAAAACCCAAGGCGGCTTGCCAATGGGTGTTCAGTTGATGACAGGGATTTTAGAGGAACAAGAATTATTTGATTTATCAAAATTGGTGGAAGAAACCCTGGGATGAGCTTGAAATTGCGAATTTTTATATTGGTAGTAATGGTGTGCGGTTTGGCCGTAGGTCAGAATGATGTGCAGTTGCGTTTGAAAACAATGGAATCCAATGGGGTCCCCTATTTTTATAACAACGATATCGAGATTACGGTGCAGGATTGGTTGAAGAACGAGAATGAAAGCACCTCGATTTTTTACGGTCGTTTGCAGTATTACGAAGCCTCGATTGATCGCATCGCACAGAAATACGGGTTGCCTTGGTTTGTGAAATTCATTCCAGCGGGTACATCAGGTTTTGAGCCTAGATATCGTGATGAAAGTGGTGCGGCGGGCATGTGGCCATTGCCTTATTCTATTGGTAAGAAGTATGATTTGAAGGAAACCGCTCTGTTCGACGAAAGGCGAGATCCTTTAAAATCATCCGAGGCGGCATGTAGATATTTGCATGATTTGTATCACATTTACGGCGATTGGCTCAAGGTAATTACCGCTTTTAGAATTGGCCCCATTCGTTTGAATCAAGTGATTCATGGCTTAAACGGAGATTTGGATTTCAATCATATTTACGATGCATTGGAACCTGAAGAGCGTTTGCCGGTGATTCAGTTTTATGCTGCACTTATTGTGTTGCATCATGCTAAGCAATATGGGATCAAGCCCTTTACTGTGGAGATGCAGGATGCGGTGGTTGTTCAATCGGTGCCAACTGTTTTACCCTTTAAGGTATTGAATGAAAAGGTGGGTGTTGGTCTTTCAGACTTGCGCAGTCTAAATCCGGAGTTTCGGGCTGATATGGTACCCTATTTTGGTACGCCATGTAACTTCCGATTGCCCTCTGCTTATGCTAGTATCTATGAATCAAAGAAAGACTCGTTGATTTATTGGATAGGCAATAAGCAAGGATTTATTCCCATTATCAAAACCGATACAATTGCTGTTGTTGAAGGGGATTCTTCGATTAATCTTGTGGTGGCTAAGGGCGACCAATCCGTTACTGATTCTGCAGGCGTTACGCCACCTGTTCCCAAGACGATTTTAACAACACCGGCTGATAAGAAAATATGGGTTTATTACCGAGTTAAATCAGGCGATGCTGTATACACGTTGAGTGATATTTTTGATTGCACGCCGGAGCAACTGAAATCGTGGAATCATGTTTCAGGAAATAATTTACAAGTGGGCGCGTCGCTTAAATTTTACGTGTTGGCCAGTAAAAAAGGATATTATTTGAAGCTGAATTCATTAACTACTGCCCAAAAAAGAAACATAGCTGGCGTTGATTGATGAAACGGTTCCTTGCCCAGTGGTTTCTATTTCTATTTACAGCATTCACCTTTATTGATGGTGGAGCTCAGGTAACTACAAAAATTACAAAGTCTTCAGAAGCCATTTTGGTCGATGGCAAAGCTTCGGAGTCGATTTGGAAAAAGGCTGAGGGTTTGGGTGTTTTGAAAGACGAAGGCGACGATGCTTTTGTAAATTTTGAGGGCCAGAATCTTGGGCGATTTATTCAGTATTATCCCTACGATACGTCATTGGCGGAAACGCAAACACGGTTTGCATTGGCCTACGATGAGAAGTTTTTATATGCTTTTTTTGTTTGCGAAAATCGCAACAACGAAAAGCCTTATGTGATTCAAAGCTTGAAGCGAGATTTTAGCGTCACAAATACCGATGCCGTTGTGTTAACAATTAGTCCTTTCAACGATGGTCAAAACGGCTTTTCGTTTGGCGTAACGCCCTTCAATTCTCAGCGAGAGGGATCGGTAGAAAACGGCGGTGGATTTGGTGTGTCAACGGCTTGGGATCAGGTGTGGTATTCTTCAACGAGACGCTACAATAATTATTGGGTGGCTGAAATGGCGATACCCTTAAACAGCATTCGTTTTAATCCTGGAGAGACCCATTGGGGATTCAATGTGGCTCGATTTGATTTCAAGAACAATGAGGTTTCTTGCTGTGCGCGGGTGCCGAGAAATTTCAATGTGAGTTCATTGGTTTTTTGTGATTCGATGGAGTTTGATGGTGGTTTGGTGGCGAAAAAGGCCAAAAACTTCGCTTTCATTCCCTATGTGAGTGGCATAGGATCTCAAGGCGTACAGGGTAAACAATCTTCTTTAACAGATCCCGTAACCGCGAATCCGAAAGTGGGCTTCGACGCCAAATTGGCTTTGAGTAGGAGTTTGAATTTGGATATCACTATGAATCCTGATTTTGCGCAAGTTGATGTGGATGTGCAGCAGGTGAACCTCACCAGATATAGTTTGTTTTTTCCGGAGCGAAGGCAGTTCTTCATTGAGAACAGTGACTTGTTTGCCAATTTTGGGTTTCGGCAAATTCGTCCGTTTTTCTCTCGCAGAATTGGATTGGGTGCCAACGGTCCCGTACCGATTTTGGGCGGTGTTCGTATGTCGGGCAAGCTGGGAAGTAATTTGCGCATCGGCGCGATGAATATTACCACCCAATCGCAGGATTTGGGCGCTTTGGGGGTTTTACCCGGTGTGAATTACACAGTATTATCTGCACAGAAGAAAGTGTTTTCTGCTAGCAATGTGGCGATGATTTTGGTTCACGATCAAAAAATTGGGAAATTGGTTGAATTCAGAGATAGAAACGGAAATTGGTCGAAAACGGGTGATTACAATACAGTGGCAGGAACGGAGTTCAATTTATTGACCAAAAGCAATTTGTGGGCGGGAAAAGGATTTGTTCAAAAATCATTTTATCCCGGTTTGGGTGTAAAAGAGGGTTATGCGCATGCCACTTGGTTGAGGTATCGATCTTTGAATTGGACGGGCATGTGGAACCACGAATATGTGAGTAAGGAGTTTAGCGCACGTTCGGGCTTTGTGCCTAGAACCGACAATTTTGACCCCATATCTGGAAAAATCATCAAATACGATTATTGGCGTTTGGAGCCCATGATAACGTACAATTATTACCCCAAACGAAATGCTATAGTGAATCACTTTGGGTTGGTTGCGAGCAATAGCAGCTACTACGATAGCAGTTTTCATGGCACTGAATCAGAGTCGGAGGTGGGTTTGGATGTGAACTTTCAAAACAGTTCGATGTTTCATGTGAGTTTTGACCACTCGTATTATGATTTGTTTTTACCATTTGATCCTTTGGATGAGGGCAAATATTTTTTTGGTAAATATGAATGGACGGCTATACATTCGGAGTTTACTAGCAACAATCGCAAGCCATTGAGTGGGTTTGTTGAGGCTTCTTACGGCGGCTATTTCATGGGTAAGAAGTATGAATTTGGAGGAAATCTATCGTATCGGGTGAAGGGCTTGGGCAAGCGCAAATTACCGTTGTTGTTGTTCAATGCAAACTGGAATCACATCAATGTGGTAATGAGCGACAGTCAAACATCGGCCATTAATTTGATTGGTTTTAAAGCGGAGTATAGCATCAATACAAATACATATTTGACAGGATTTTTGCAGTACAACACGCAATCTGAGAAGATGAATGTGAATGTAAGATTCCAATGGAGATACCGTCCGATGAGTGATTTTTTCTTGGTGTATAGTCAGAACTACGACCAATTTCAATCGGTTTTGCCTAATCGCAATGCGTATTTGGGCGCATCGTACAGGACCCTAGCTGCGAAATGGGTGTATTGGTTTAACTAGAAACCGTAACCGTATGGTGAATTAGTACCCGTCGCCGTCTAGGATATTTCCCAATCCGCCAAGGATACTTCCCTCTTCTCTACGTCCGCCGGGGCTGCCATAGCTCAAGATTTTGGATGCCAAGCGGGAAACGGGCAAGCTCTGTAACCAAACAGTTCCGGGTCCGCTCAAGACAGCAAAGAACAAACCTTCACCACCAAAAATTGCATTTTTAACTCCGCGCACCATCTGAATATCGTAATTAATACCTGCGGTAAAGGCCACGATGCAACCGGTATCTATTTTTAGCGTTTCCCCTGCTGCCAATTCCTTTTTAAGTACATGTCCGCCTGCGTGAACAAAGGCCAAGCCATCGCCTTCCAGCTTTTGCATGATAAATCCTTCTCCGCCAAAAAGTCCGGT
>CAJBVU010000243.1 GCA_903959115.1 uncultured Bacteroidota bacterium | reverse complement strand
CGCCACAAGTGCCAAAATACTGACACGTGGGATCAACCCGCATGGCAGATTTCTCATGAAACTTGATGATTTTGCCCTCCATGAAGTTCTTTTTCTTCTTCACGATTTGCACATCCACCACATCGCCCGGCGCGGCGTATTTCACAAAAATTACCTGTCCGTCGTGACGGCCAATGCTATGTCCCTCGGCCCCAGCCGATTCAATGGTCAGTTTCTCGAATATGCGAAACTCTTTTACTTTTCTTGTCATAACGTTTTAATGTCGCTTCTTCACCTCCGCCAACAACTTCAAAAACTGATCGGGGGGCAAATATCCTGCCTGTGAAGCCCTTTCATCGTTCTTGGTTGGATGAAACACAAAATAACTGGTGGGATATCCCCCGGGCTGACCGTTGGCCAACCAATACAACAGCTCGTTGCTCTTCAAATTGTATTTGCCAAAGCTGTGCGTCTTTTCCACTTCTGGATTGAATTTCACACACACAAAATCTTGGTTCAACGCAGCGATTACTTCGGCATTGGTATAGGTTTCGCGGTCCATGACTTTGCACCAACCACACCAATCGGTATAGGCGTCTACCAATAAAATCTTGTTCTCCGCTTTGGCTTTTGTATACCCCTCGGCGAAGTCCATCCATGTCAACTTTCCATCGGTTTGATGCGTTGCGGACGATGCGGTTTCACTAGACTTTACCGACGAATCGCTTGAAGAAGTTTCCGTTGATGCATTAGACGCATCGCCTTGAACTGCCTCTGATGAGCTATTGGATGTATTGCCATCTGCGGTTGCAGCTTTGCTCGGTGAATTACACCCACCCTGAAATCCGGCAATTGTGAGCAATGAGAAACCCATCGACATGGTAACGCCAAAGATTCTCAATTTTTGCATTTTCATATAACTTTGGTTTTAAAACTAATATCTAACGAAGATACGCTGTGCGTTAAAGAGCCCAAGGAAATAAAATCCACTCCGGTCTCTGCATAACTGCGCAAATTTCCCAAATTGATGCCCCCTGATGCTTCGGTTTCGCATCTGTCAGCAATCACTTTCACTGCTTCAACACATGCCGACGGCGAAAAATTATCCAACATTATACGCTGAACGCCACGCACGGCCAAAACCTCATTCACCTCATCCATATTTCGCGTTTCCACTTCGATGCCTAGGTCCAAGCCCTTTTCCAATAAATAGGCTTTGGTACGATTCACCGCCGCAGTAATTCCGCCCGCCGAATCGTTATGATTGTCTTTTAGCATTATCATATCGTACAATCCGATGCGATGATTTTTGCCGCCACCCATAGTCACTGCCCATTTCTCCAACATCCTGAGACCTGGCGTAGTTTTTCGCGTATCCAAAATCGTAGCGCCCGTGCCCCTTACAATCTCCACAGCATTGTACGTCTGGGTTGCCACACCCGACAACCGTTGCATGAAATTGAGCATCAAACGCTCTCCTGCAAGCAAAGCATGCACATTCCCCCTAGCCGATGCCAACTGGGTGCCAGAATGCAAATAATCGCCGTCTTTAGCCATCGCAACCCATTCCAAATTGGGGTCTAAACGACGTAAAATCACCTCACCCAATTCAAGTCCGGCAATCACCCCATCCTGCTTTAAGAGCAACCGAGATTCACCCACCGTCCCTTGCGGAATGGAAGCCAAACTACTGTGATCGCCGCTGCCGATATCCTCAGCAAAACAGCGATCAATTAATTCTATAATTTCTTTAGATCGAAAATCCATTATTTCACAATCACCGCCGTTGCCGCCTGCTTGCTGGCGCTGCGCACCAACAACAAATAGCTTCCTGCGGCGAAACGACTTACATCCAAAGAAAGACTTTCACGTACATCCGATTGCTCAAATACTGTCCGCTCAAAATAATCCACCAAAGTTACCACAGCTGATTCGCCCTTGAAAGCAGCCAAATCAACCGTCATTGTCTTGTTCGATGGGTTAGGATAAGCCACAATACCCACAATCGCTGGTTTAACCGACGTTGAAGTGACAGGTCCCGCACCGCATGAAACGCCATTGGCAACGTATTTCATCTTTGAAAAATCGATATAACAAGCCCAATCTGGGTGATCAATGAATGGATTGCGGTTTTTCTGAATCGAAGCCACATATTCGGCCCTCGCCTTTTCCCAACCATTGGGAGGAAATTGCTTGTTCCAACGCTTCAACACATTCTGATCCTGATCCATTCCCAAGAATGTATTGGCAGTTGGTATCGTAAAAGGAACTCCCGGACGATTGTAAGTTGCACAGATATAAAAATTGGACCGTGCCATAGAACCTTTGGCAAAATCTCTTGGCTCGTATGCAAATCCGCCCGTAGAATCTGTACCAAATTTACCACCCCAAAAAGTAGTGGTCACCGTTTTTAAGTTGTTCATCGGATAGTTGCTTCTTACCGCATTTCCCTTGTTTTGATGCACTGCGTATAACAAATACAAATCGCTGTAATTGGCACTGTCCTGACTCGCCTCGCCCATCCAAGAGAAAGGATAAGAGTGTTCGCGACTCAAATAGTTTGGATCGTTGACATCAAAAAAGAAAGGAGGGGTAAACACATACGGATAGCCAGTGTAAAAGCAATTGATGATTTTCTTGCCTTCGGTGGTATCCCTTGCCTCAAAATTCATCGCCATCGTACTGCCAAAATTGGAATAATACACTTGGAAGTGCGGACGTACCACGTTGCGGATCTTACTCACCAAAGAAGTATCAGAGGATGTCAAACCGCCATAGTAGCTACCTTCACTTAAACCCACACTGGTGTAAGTTAAATCTGCCGAAGCACCCGAAAAATAGTTAACAAATGCATCGTACCCACCAAAAGAATAAGCTTTGATATAGTACTTTGTATCGGCCCAAACGTTGTCCAAAACGATATCGCCTGCAGCGCCCATGTGCATGATACGAACCCCATTGATGATTTGTCAGCGCTGATAAATCGTTCCATCCACCGGCACTTCCGTAATTGGATTTTTACTCACCATCACCAAATATCCATCCGCCGCAACACCCTTGGCATTGATCGTTGTTTTCCAAGCCAAATTGCTCACCATCGTTAATGTGGTCGATGCCGTAGGCTCTGTTCCATACTTACCAGAAATTCCAAAAATATTCAAATCAAAAGGCAAATTGTTACTGTCGTTGCTGCTAAAACTCATGGTAGATCTCAATGAACCCATAGGCGCGCTGTTAGCCACATCCACATCAATCGAAAGTTGTTCGCCCGCCTTCACCGTAAATGGTGTGGTTTGAATCGTACTAAAGCTGGCTGCATTGCTACCAGAAAATTGTATTTTAGAGACGGTTAAATCTCCCGCTGTGCTATTGTTTTTTACTACCACCGCAAAGGGAGTGGTTTTACCCGGACGAATCTCCGCTTTGTTCAACTGGATTTTGCCGCTGTACAATACCTGTAACTCTGGTTTTGCTCCGCCTTTTCCTGGACGCACACTGACATCGTCGATGGCCAAATTATAACCCGAAACCTTCGTGGTTAGGATAAACCGAACAAATTTTGCACCGCTGCTCACCTGGGTAAAATGCTGGGTGATGCCCATTGGCATATCTCCGTCTACATACTGACGTACAGATTTCCAAGTAGTTCCATCCGTACTCTCTTCAACGTTACAAGTACCTTTCCAAACGGTAACGCCAGAAGCGCCCGTGCCTGAAATATAATACCAAACCGTATCCGCAGAACCTGAATAATTCACCTTCATCCACTCACCGGTTACATCCAAACGAATTGCCGCAGGTGTACTCTTTACGAGCGAAGCAGATGTGTAAACGAATGTCCCTGTGGTTCCCTGGTTCAATGTCCAACCTGATGGCACCGATGCTGGATCATTACAATTCCAAAATGCTGGCAAGGTGGCCTGGGCCATCAACGAGGAAATGCCCGCTACCATCGCAAGCATCAAACCAAATATATTCTTGTTTTTCATTTTTTTAAAAGCTAATTCGAACGCCTGTGGTAAATCTCAATCCCGAAGATACATAGACTTCCAAATTCTTGGGGTTAAACGTATTGATCGGATTGTCGTCTACATTGCGATGCTGGCCATCCGTGATGTAAAGGTTATTGGTGATGTTATTTACCATACCGTAAAACTGCATTTTTATGCCATTTTTCAAATTCAATTTATACCCTCCCGTTATGTTCATGTACCAATAGGTTGGCAACAAAAACGATTCCTGTCCTTTGTATTTTCCCGTCAACGATGTAGGATCAAAATCCGCATAATGTTTGGAGAAGTGTATGTACTGCAACGTAAAATAGGCCCCTTTTAAATAGGTTGGTTCCCAGCGCAATAAATAGGCTTGCTGACGTTGAGCGGCATCACCCACAT
>CAJBVU010000242.1 GCA_903959115.1 uncultured Bacteroidota bacterium | reverse complement strand
GTTACTTATGGTATGGGTGTTTATTGGGCGATGAATGCGGCGAAAAATCTTGCCGGCCAGGTGGAGGTTTTGGATTTGCGTACATTGGCTCCCTACGACGAAGAAGCCATCGTATCGATCACAAAAAAGCACGGAAAGGTTTTGATATTAACGGAGGAAACGCTGCGAAATAGTTTTGCTGAGGCTTTGGCGGGTAGAATTTCTCAACAGTGTTTTCAGTTTTTGGATGCGCCAATTAGAACGATGGGCAGTTTGGATGTACCCGCAGTTCCTTTGAATGCGAGTATGGAGGCAGTGATGTTGCCGAACGCAGATAAAGTGGAAGTGGTGTTGCGAGAAATGCTTGCTGATTAAGCCAACTCCTCGATTTTATATTTTTTCTGATTGAAATTGACCACGTCACCCTCGGCATGTCCTTTCAATGCAATGGCTAGGGGTGATTGGGCGGAAATGATGTGAATGGGTTGGCCTTGATAATTCAAACTTCCAAGCGCTGCACCGATGTAAATCACCATTTTGGTGGCTCCCATAGAAACGTGTAATAAACTTCCTTCACCCGCCGCAATTGATTTGGCATCATTTAAAATGAGAAGGGTTGCTTTGGTGGTATGAACACCCGAAATCTGGGTTTTTAATCGTTCGATTTCCCTTTGGAACTGGGTGCGTGACGTTTCGTATTTGTCGCCCGCGGAACTTTTGGTCTCCTCAAACATTCCTTTTTGAAGTTCGTGGATGCTGCCTTCGTATTCAGCGATCATGGCATCGACATGGGCAAGGCAAAAATTTCGTATATCGGATTTGTTTAGAGGCGTCATTTTGGCGGCAATATTAATTTAACATAATTCAATATCAATTGTTTTCTACTCAATAAACCGATGTAAATTTGTGGAAGCATGTCAAATTCTCAGGAAAACAACCCAAAAGGACAAGAATTTTCGTTAAATACGATTGAAGAAGCCATTGCCGACATCAAGGCGGGTAAGGTAGTTGTTGTGGTTGACGATGAAAATCGGGAGAATGAGGGCGATTTTTTGACGGCTGCGCGGAACATGACACCGGAGTTGGTGAATTTTATGGCGACCAAAGGGCGGGGATTGATTTGCGTTCCTTTGCTCGAGGAAAGATGTCAGGCCTTAGGCATTGAAATGATGGTGAACAACAACACGGCCACGCATGAAACGGCATTTACAGTTTCGGTGGATTTGTTGGGTCAGGGATGTACCACGGGGATTAGTGCATCGGATCGTTCTAAGACAATTAAGGCGTTGATCGACCCAAACACAAAGCCCGAGGATTTGGGCAAGCCGGGACATATTTTTCCGTTGGTGGCCAAGAGCGGCGGGGTTTTGCGCAGGGCGGGTCATACCGAAGCGGCCGTGGATTTAGCGGTGATGTCGGGCTTTGAACCTGTGGGTTGCATCGTAGAAATATTAAAAGAGGACGGCGAGATGGCGCGACTTCCAGATTTGGTTGAGATCGCCAAGGAGTTGGATTTGAAGATAATTTCGATAGAAGATTTGATTGCCTATCGTTTGAAACACGAATCGCTGATTCAGAGGGAGATTTCGGTGCAGATGCCTACCAAATGGGGTGATTTTGATTTGATTGCTTTCCGTCAGAAGGATACCGGACAGGAGCATTTGGCGTTGATCAAAGGCCAGTGGACGGAGGAGGATGCCGTGATGGTAAGGGTGCACAGCAGTTGTTTAACTGGCGATATTTTTGGCAGTTGCAGATGTGATTGTGGAGAGCAGTTACAGAAGGCGATGGAACTCATCGAAGAGGAAGGTCGTGGAGTGATAATTTACATGAATCAGGAGGGCAGAGGCATCGGATTATTGAATAAGTTAAGGGCTTACAAGTTGCAAGAACAGGGTTTGGATACGGTGGAAGCGAATTTGCAATTGGGCTTTAGCATGGACGAAAGGGATTACGGAGTGGGCGCGCAAATTATTCGGGATTTGGGTATCAAAAAAATGCGTTTGATTAGTAACAATCCGAAGAAACGGACGGGTCTGGTGGGTTATGGATTGGAGATTGTGGAGAATGTGCCTTTACAGATTGTATCGAACCCCCACAACGCCAAATATTTGGCTACCAAGAAATTGAAAATGGGTCATACGCTGTAAAATTGTGCCAAGCACAGTATGTTGCAATAAATTGAAATGATAAATATCATCGAGATGACAAACACCAAATACATAGAAGTGGATCCGGCGAATACGCCTTTGCCGCAGTTGCATCAGTTTCTGTTGGGTAGTGTAAGTCCTCGTCCGATTTGTTTTGCCAGTACGATTGATTTGGATGGCCGACCTAATTTGGCGCCTTTCAGTTTTTTCAATGTGGTGAGTGCAAATCCGCCGGTGATTGTTTTTTCTCCCAATAATAGTGGTCGTGATGGCACGCCCAAGCAAACATTTTTAAATGCGAAGGCAGTTCCGGAAGTGGTTGTGAATGTGGTGAGCTATGCGATGGTGGAGCAGATGAATATCGCTGCCGCACCCTGGGAACATGGCGTGAGTGAATTTGAAAAGGCGGGTTTTACACCTGTTGCTTCGGATTTGGTGAAGCCTTTTAGGGTAGCTGAATCGCCCGTGCAAATTGAGTGTAAGGTGATTGATATCAAGGAGTTTGGTGATGGCGGCGGATCAGGAAAATTGATCATGGCGCAGGTGGTGAAGATGCACGTGAAGGAGGAAGTTTTGGGGGAAGACGGAAAAATCGATCCGTTTAAAATGAATTTGGTGGGCAGAATGGGTGGTTCTTGGTATTGTTTACCCGAGCGGGATAGCATGTTTGAGCTGTCGCAACCCATGAAAGTCACTTTGGGATATGATCGTTACCCAGAAGAAGTGCGTTTAAGCAAGGTTTTGACAGGCAATGATTTGGGTCGGTTGGCTGGAATCCAAGGAGAACCCACACAAGAAGAACTTGCATCGGGCATCGAATGGTTAAAGGAAAAGGGGGAATACCCACTGGATCTCAGTGATTGGCATTCAAGGGAATTGGGTGCGCTACATTTAATAGGGTTTGACCGTATACGGGAAGCAGCGGCGTTGCTGTTGCTTTAATTTTTGGCAACAAGTTTTATCGAAAATATTAAGCCAACAGCTTTTTAACGGCTTCGCTGATGAGCTTTCCATCGGCAACACCACCCATGGCTTTCATAGCGGCGGGCATCACTTTGCCTAGGTCTTTCATACCAGCGGCACCGGTTTCGGCGATGATAGCTTTCACTTGTGCTTCGATTTCTTCGGCACTCATTTGTGCGGGTAGGAAACTCTCAACAACGGCCAATTCGGAGCGTTCGATAACGGCTAAATCTTCGCGACCTTGTTGCTCATAAATATCTAGGCTGTCTTTGCGTTGTTTCGCCATTTTTTGGAGGGCTTTGATGCACATATCGTCGGTGACCTCGGTTACACCTTCAGCAGTTTTTAACAATAAAAAAGCACTTTTGATGCCCCTTAGAGCGCGCAAACGATCTTGGTCTTTTGCCTTCATGGCAGTCATGATTCCGGCATTTACTTGTTCTATCAAAGACATACCGCAAAGATAGTTAACTTTGCAGTGATTTTATGAGTACCGAAAGACCTGTCCGCGTTCGTTTTGCCCCTAGTCCTACTGGCCCCCTTCACATTGGTGGTGTACGTACGGCATTGTATAATTATTTGCTGGCCCGCAAGCATGGCGGAACCATGATTCTTCGCATCGAAGACACAGACCAAAATCGTTTTGTGCCTGGTGCCGAGCAATATATCATGGAAAGCTTAAAGTGGGTGGGCATTGAAATTGATGAGGGGATTGAGCAGGGCGGACCCCATGCGCCATACCGTCAGAGCGAGCGAAAGCCGATGTATGCGCAGTATGCCTACGATATGATTGAAAAAGGGTATGCGTATTATGCGTTTGATACCGAAGAGGATATCGAACAGATGCGTAAGCGCTTGGAAGCCAGCAAGATGCAGCCTGCCTATGATTCGGTGAGCAGAATGAGCATGAAAAACTCAATCACTTTGCCGGCGGATGAGGTGAAAATGCGTTTGGATCGGGGCGATAACTATGTGATTCGCATCAAATTGCCTCGAAAAGAAGAGGTGAGGTTTCACGATGTGATTCGCGGTTGGGTGGTTGTGAATACTTCCACGATGGATGATAAAGTGTTGTTGAAAGGCGACGGTATGCCGACGTATCATTTGGCCAATGTCGTGGATGATTATTTGATGGGTATCAGCCATGTTATTCGCGGAGAAGAGTGGTTGCCGAGTGCGCCATTACACGTGATGTTATATCGTTATTTGGGTTGGGAAGAGGTGATGCCGGAGTTTGCGCATTTACCGCTTTTGTTGAAGCCAGAAGGCAACGGAAAACTGAGCAAGCGAGATGGAGATCGTTTGGGATTCCCTGTGTTTCCATTGCAGTGGACGGATCCAAAAACGAATGAAGTGAGTAGTGGTTACAAAGAGAGTGGCTATTATCCGGAGGCGGTGACGAATATGTTAGCGTTGTTGGGATGGCATCCGAGTGGAAACCAAGAAATGTTCTCTATGGAGGAACTCATTTCGGAATTTAGTTTGGAGCGTGTGAGCAAGAGCGGGGCGAAGTTTGATTTGCAAAAAGCTTTGTGGTTTAATCAGCAGTATTTACAGCAGAAACCATTGAATGAGCAATACGAAATATTGAAGCCCATGATTGAAGCCAAAGGCTACGATACTTGTCAGGAATACGTGGAACAGGTCGTTGTTTTGATGCGTGAAAAGGTCCAATTTGTCAAGGATGTGGTAGAAGAGGGATATTATTTCTTTGAAGCGCCTAAGCAATATGACCAAGAGGTTGTTCGCAAGAAGTGGAAGGCGGAAACGAACACGCATATTTTAGGTTTGGCGCAGGCATTTGAGGCTTTGGCAGAAGATGCAAATGCAGAAGCCTATGAAAATGCGTTTAAGGCTTATTGCGAAACGGCGGGTATCAAAACAGGAGAGGTTTTACAACCCCTTCGCGTGGCGGTAAGTGGAGCGCCGATGGGTCCTCCAATCTGGGAAATGATCGCATTAATTGGAAGAGATTATGTGTTGCCACGTTTGCGCGAAGCTGCCGCGAAGATTCAGCCGGTGGTCGCTTAATTTATTGTTTATTATCCCTATTTTCGCCTTTTAATCAAACTGTAACTAAAAAGTCTATTCGATAATGAACTCTTTTGCTCGTTTAAATCGCATCATGGGTTGGGTGATGTTTGCCATCGCTCTTGCCGTGTACACCCTCACATTGGAACAAAGTGTGAGTCTTTGGGATTGTGGTGAATTCGCCAGTGCCGCCTATCGTTTGCAAGTAGTACACCCTCCTGGGGCGCCGTTGTTTTTGATGGTTGGTAGATTGTTCTCCTTGATGGCATCGTCGCCAGAAATGGTGGGCTTTTGGATTAACATGGTGAGCGCCGTAGCCAGTGCAGGTTGTGTGATGTTTACGTTTTGGATTACGACCTATTTCGCTGAGCGAATGGTTGATGACGATAACAAAAGCAAGTTGTTGTTGGTGTTGGGTGCGGGTACTGTAGCTGCTTTAACCAATACATTTATTGATAGTTTTTGGTTCAGCGCCGTTGAATCTGAGGTATACGCGATGAGTTCTTTCTTTACCGCATTGACCTTCTGGGCCGTGTTGCGTTGGTGGAAAGATGCGGATAATGTAGGTGCTGATCGTTGGTTGGTATTTATTGCCTTCATGATTGGTTTGGCATTGGGTACGCACATGTTGAACTTGTTGGTAATTCCAACAGTTTGCTTGGCTTATTACTTCCGCAAATACCCTGTAACGCGCAATGGAATCATCCTTGCTTTGGGTGCTTCTGCTTTGGCTTTGGCATTTGTAATGAAGATTGTTTACCCAGGTATTCCATGGTTGTTGGCTACAATGGATCGCATTTTTGTGAATGATTTCGGTCAGTCTTTCTATTCAGGCTCTATCGCTGCCGTTGC
>CAJBVU010000241.1 GCA_903959115.1 uncultured Bacteroidota bacterium | reverse complement strand
TTGGTTGAAGAATCAGCAACAACGTACGACTTCTTTACGGCGGAACTAACACAGCCATTGGAAGATTTGGAATACACGTTGATAAATGTGTTACCCGATTTCGCCGAGAATGAAATCATGGTATCGGTTTTAAATGGACCTTTGACATTGGATCCAAAGGAATCGGCAAAACTGCCTTTGGCTTTCAAGATGATGAGGCTTCCCACGCAATACGCTGATTTTGAAGGAGTAAATTCCGCGCTCACGGTGGGACGTTTTTTGATACTCAACCGAATGGTATCGCTGTAAGTGATACAACCAATTTTGTTTTTCGACTCGCTAAAATACAAGCCCGAGTCCTTTACAAATAGTGATAATTTGGAATTATTTACTGGGAGCCATCGCTGGGTGTAACCCAAAGCAGATTGAGAAATTGCAGTAATTTTTAGGGAATCGCCTGAACAGATATAATTTAATCCCGTAGGCGATACTTTGGATTTTACAGGGGAATCGTTGACCGTATAGGTTAATTTTACAGTATTGGATTCTCCCAACGAATTATAGGCCTTGAAATAAATTACGTTGTTTACACTACCCGCCAATTGTGAAAGGGTTGGATTTTGCTTGTTGGATAGGAGTTTATACTTCCCAGATGCATCAAATGTAAACCACTCAAATGACGTTGGGCTATTGCTTGCTGAACCAGCAAAACGAAACGCATTGGCACAAGCGGGGGTATCGACCAATCGCGCTGTTGCAACCGGCAATTTTGAACTCTGAGAAATCTTGAATGACTTACTGTAGATTACATCACCACTTCGGCCCCCATCATCATTGGCAGCATTCAAACTCATATAAAACATAACATTACCCATATTCTTGCTTGGCGCTTTCCATTTAAAAACCCAAGAAGTGCTATCGGTAGCCACTTTGGCATTTCCGGTTGCGGTATGTTCGATGTAATTGCGGGTGAGACCGCTCACAGTGCCTGAATTTTTCTGAGTTCTGGCATCTGTAGTGGCAAATGTCCCAGCAGCCTTTGCACTATCAGAACTCAACGCTGTTAGTTGGAATCCAAATTTAGAAATCCCGGATTCAGCATACGTGATAGTGATCGTATAGGTTGAGTCCATCAAATATCCCGTGGAGGGAATATTGCTACGCATTCTAACCCGATTCCATTGGGTTCCGCTAGTAACTACTGATGAACCGGAGTGGCAGCTAGTACAATTATTTTCATTGGGTGCTCCCGTGTATCCTGAAGATGGGCCTGAAGCATCTGAAACAACATTTCCAACCACGAAAACGGCCAAAGAGACCATTAGTATTTTTAACCAACGCATCTTCAAATTTCGTATTTTTTCCCATCTCCACAAATTGCTTTAAGCCATTGTGTTAAATAATATGTTATCCACAAAACAATCCCCACAAAACCTACCCGTTTGAACGGCTCAAAGTTTGATTTTATTGAAATTTCCCACAACCTAGGCAAGCATGTTGTCGGATTGACACTTACTAAATTGTGGGATTTTTATCGATTCAATCCTTGATTTAATAGAAAAATAACACAAATAATTTGTTAAGGTTGCAATTCAAACCAATCAAACATTATGAAAAGAAAACTTCTAGTAATTGTCGTGATGGGGATTTGTGGCTTTCCGATTGCGAAAGCACAGACCTCGAATCCCGCTGGACAGCAGGATGGTGACACACTCAATGTTGGAACGGTTACAGTATCTGCAGTGGGAACAACCAAAAGTGTTCGCAAAGTGGGTTATTCTGTATCCCAAGTCCAAGGCAAAGGCCTCGTTTCCTCAGGGGAAAGTGGCGTAATCCAGGCCTTAACAGGCAAAGCATCAAACGTTCAAATCACCAAAAATGCGGGTGATCCGGGATCGGGTGCTTACATTCAGATTCGCGGCCAGAACACAATTACCGGAAACACACAGCCATTAATTGTAGTGGATGGTATTCCTGTTAGCAACTCAAGTGTTGGTGGCGGTGTAGATGGTGTAGTTCAACAATCGCGTTTGAACGACTTAAATCCATCGGACATTGAGTCAATGGAAGTATTGAAAGGTGCTGCTGCAGCTGCAGTATGGGGTACTCGTGCCGCCAATGGCGTTATCGTTATCACTACAAAAAGAGGTAAGCGCGGAATGAAAGTAGAGTTTTCATCTACTTTGGGTATCGATCAAGTAAACCGCGAATACGAAAAGCAGGGTATTTTCGGACAAGGATCAAACGGAAAATGGGCTGCCAATGCAGGTGGTAGCTTTGGAGATCGTATTGGCTCTCGTTCAGGCTCTGACTCCGTAAGTATGTCGGGTCAGCGTTTTGAAGCCGAAAGTGGCAACATTTATCGTCCGATCATTAAAAAAGGAGATAAAACGGTCTACAACGATGCGAACCGCGACCAAGTTTTCCGCAACGGAACTACATGGAACAACAACCTTTCGATTTCAAATGCAACAGACAAGAGTTCAGTATTCTTTAGCGTTGCAGATTGGAACCAGACGGGTGTTATCAATGGCAACTCTAACTACAGAAGAACATCAGCTCGTTTGAACTTCACTCAGAACATGAGCGACAAACTAAGCATTGGCTTCAATTCAACATTGGCTAAAGTAACATCAAACAGAATCCAGATGGGATCTAACTTGGATGGTCTTTACTTGGGTTATTTGCGTACGTCTCCAGACTACGACAACACCGACTACA
>CAJBVU010000240.1 GCA_903959115.1 uncultured Bacteroidota bacterium | reverse complement strand
GCTTTGTATTCTTGATCACAAACCAAAAATTCAACACCATGACTACCGCATAAACAGCGGCAATGCTATGCATGGTCTGGCCAAAATCCACTTTCCCTATATAATAAAGCCATCCCAACAATCCCAAAAGGATGCGCACTACATTTTCCCTTAAGAATGAGGCAAACACGATTTTTCCGAGCGATGCCGAAAAGATCTCGAATACCGTATTGAATACGAAGAAGAATACAAAGGGTATCAACCAATGGTAGTAGGGCAAAAAATCACCGGAATTCTTCCCCAAATACGCCACCACCCAAGATTGTCCGGTTAGTAATAATAATGCGACGAATAAAAAACCAATGGCAGGAATCAACAACAACCAAAACCCGACACCATTATGGCCATTTTCATTTTTAAACCGCGGAAAAAACTTCCAAATCGAATATCCCGTACCCAACTGAGCCACACCAGCCAACAAAGCACCCATCTCAATAAACAGACGAAAAACCCCATTTTCACTCGTGGTAAACACCAAGGGAAATAAATAAAATGTCGTAAATAACCCCACCAAACTCCCACTGTAATTTACAATGGATGCCCAAAAGCTATTTTTGGCAATAATCCCCGACATAAAAGCAAAGGTAATACACACGTCAGTTGTTTGCGTTTTCACACATTTACAGGTCGAAAAAAGTTGTTATTATGTCCAAAATGGTGTTAATTCGCTTTCCTAACAAAAATTGAAAAAAAACTAATATGAAAAAATTACTCCTTTTAGCTGTCGTTGCTGCCGGATTGGCTGGAATGATGCAGAGCTGTAAGCCAGAGAACCCAGATGGTGGTTCAACTGCAGCCGCTTTAACCGTTGCCAAGAAACAACGTTCTTTGGTAGTTTATCACACTGCTACTTGGTGTGGTCCTTGCGGTCTTTACGCAATGCCAGAATTTAAGAAATTGGTTGCTGCAAACGATATCGACAATATCGTACCAGTAGATTACCATTCTTCTTCTTCTTCTCGTTTGGTTCCAATGTGGACAAAGTCTAACAACGATACATTGTTCATTGCTCCTTTCGCTTCGCAATTGTTGACTACTGTTTCTAACCTAGATCCATCTACGGGTCAGTATTCAATCCCAACTTTTTGGTTGAATAACTCATTGATTGGTAGCAGTAACATCAAATTGGCTGATATTCAAAACAACGCTACAAACGCAAACTCTATCCCAGTTGAAATCGGTGTAGCTGCTAGCGCTTCTGCAAGCGGTCAAGATTTGAGCATCAAATACAAATTGAAAGCTTTCGCTCCTGAAGCTGGAAGTGATTATTATATTTCTGCATTTATTGTTGAAAAATCTGTTACTGCATTACAAACCGTTACAGGTTCTGGAGATGTATCTACAGCCCATGAGCGCGTAATCCGTGCTTCTGCATTGACCAACGCTGCTGGTGCTCCAGTTGCTTTTTCAACGGCTGCCTCTATGACTAGCCCTGCTGTGAATGCAGAAGTTGAAAAAACAATCTCTTGGAAATTCAGTGGTATTCCTCAAGCAGTAAAAGACAAATACGCTACTTTTGGCTTGCCATGGTGGAACTGGAATCCAGCAAACACTGGCGTAGTTATCGCTGTTTGGAGAAAAGTTAATGATACTGTTAAGCCATACTACTTGGTTAACACAGTATACGCTGACGTTAAATAATTTCGATTTCCCTCCAACGGGAATTCACATAAAAAGAGAGGGCCTCGTCAACGACGAGGCCCTCTCTTTTTATTATCTAACCATTCCAAAAACAGGCTACGAGTAATCTTTCCCGTGACCAGAAATTTCACGGTAGAAACCTACTCTTACTTACCCTTGAAATCAGGCTTACGCTTTTCAACAAATGCCGCCATCCCTTCCTTCTGATCCTCCGTTGCAAACAACATATAAAAGTTCTTACGCTCAAAATACAATCCCTCTTGCAAATGCGAATCAAACGCCTTCAAGACACTCTCCTTGGCCATCTGAACCGCAATGGGCGATTTCCCCGCGATATCTGAAGCCAATTTAATGGCCTCGTCCAAATACAATTCTACCGGTACGATCTTATTAATCAACCCAGCCGCTTTCGCCTCCTCCGCACTGATAAACTTACCCGTCAACACCATTTCCATTGCCCTAACCTTACCCACCGCTCTTGTCAAACGCTGCGTTCCACCCGCACCCGGCATCACACCAATATTGATTTCGGGCTGACCAAATTGTGCCGTTTCACTGGCCACAATCATATCGCACAACATACAAAGTTCGCATCCGCCGCCTAAGGCAAATCCCGACACCGCTGCAATGATTGGCTTTTTCGTTTTACGAATGCTATCCCACGTAGAAAACTGGTCAATTTTCAACATATCAACCGCCGTTCTTCCTGCCATCTGCTTAATATCCGCCCCCGCCGCAAACGCCCTTTCATTTCCCGTAATCACAATCGCACGAACCGAATCGTCGGCATCCAACATCAACAAAGCATCCCGAATCTCCCCCATGAGCTGCAAATTCAATGCATTCAATTCCTTGGGACGATTCAATTGAATCTTTGCTACGTACGGCGCCACTTGGGCATCGACCAAAATAAATTCATAAGACATAGCGCGAAGTTACTATTTTCTGATTGATCAGCCTCGGCGGAAAAACTACGTTGTCATCCAACCTTTGGGCAGAATCCAATTCCGATAAAGCCTTAGCATCCCGTAGGCAATCGCTAACCCCAGCAACGCACCAAAAAACACATCGCCAACATAGTGAACCCCCAAATACACGCGCGAATACGCAATGCAAGAAGCCAAATACATCAAAGCCAAACGCGGCCGTCGTCCCAAACCCAAAAGCATCATCGCTGTACTAAACACTGCAAACGAATTGGCAGAATGACTACTAACAAATCCGTATTTACTGCCCGGCAATCCATTTGGCGTTCTCGGGTGTAAGGATTCTTCCCATGCAGGCCTAACCCTGGCAAAAAGTGGCTTACAAATCCTAGAGCTGATGCTATCCGCCAGCCCAAAAGAACTCAGCGTAAGCAAAGTGGGTATCCAAAACTTCTTTCCAAACTGCTTGATAAATAGTCCTAAAAATACAATATACAATGGGATAAATGCCCATTTGCTGCTCAAAAAGACCATCATCGGATCCAACGAAGTAGACGCCCATCGCTGATTAATCAGAACAAATAAGTCGCGATCAAAAAAATCCAATACAAACAACATCGTTAGCGAAGATCAACTTTTCTTGGAAACCAACACAATCCTTGGCGAAGTTTTCTCATCAAAGGCGCCCAAATGGTAATCGCCAAATACCGCAATCACCTCTAGCCCCGCCTTGCGATGCAAATTCTCCAAATCATCTTTTGAAAATATCCTAACCCGCTCTTGGAACGCATGAACCGCATCGCCATCCCTCACCTCGATATCCTTTACGATGTGATTTTCTGTTTGATGTTTCCTAGTTTTAAAACGATATCCGCCACGCTCAATGAAATCTTCCTGTGGCAACTGCGTCAAAACAGGCGATGAATTCAAATAATCTTGAATTACGAATCCCCCCGACAAACACGCATCGTGCATATTTTGAAGCACCCGCTCATCCTCCTGCGAATTATCAAAGTAGCCAAAACTGGTAAACAAATTAAATACCGCATGAAACCCCTGCTGAGGAAAATCCTCTCGCATGTCATGACAAACAAATGTCGCCCCATCTCGATTCAACAACTTGGCCTGCTCTATACTGTTTTCGCTCAAATCAAACCCAAGCACATCCATGCCCAACTCGGCCAAATGCGCAGCATGTCGTCCCTTACCACAAGCCACATCAATTACCTTTGCACCCGACTCCAAACGCAAATAACCCACCAGTGCATCCATAAACGCCATTGCCTCCGCATCGTTTCGATGAGCATACAAGGCATGGTAATATGCCGTATCAAACCAAGATTCAAACCATTTCATCCAAAAAAGTAAATAATCTTCAAAGTTAGTGTAACTTTTGCCAACCCTATCTCGTATTAACCCACAACTGCATGACGGCTTCGGAATATAACAAGTGCGTGGATCTCCACAGCCATGCGATTTTCCGATTCGCGATGAAAAAAATGCGTAACACCGACGATGCAAAAGAAATAGTACAAATAAGTTTTGAAAAACTCTGGATGAAACACCAAGTCGTTGCCTTCGACACAGCCAAAAGCTACCTATTCACTACCGCCTATCACAGCATGGTGGATGGATGGCGCAGTCAGAAGACAACCACAGGATTGGAGTACGCGTCAAACACGGTGGAAGCAGAATCGAACGATGAATATACGGGTACGATGGAAGTGATAGAAAAAGCCTTGCAGCGCATCAGCGACATTCAAAGAACCGTCATTTTGCTCCGCGATTACGAGGGCTACAGCTACGATGAAATCGGTGAAATCACCGGCCTCAATGCAGCCCAGGTAAAAATCAACATCTTTCGAGGCCGCCAAGCCCTTAAGGAAATCATTGGCAACCCAAACAACCTCATTTAAATCCAGCACCATGAAACAATTCGAAATCACCGAAGCGCAGGAATGGCAACTGTTTGAAATGTTGGAAGGCAATCTTTCAGCGGAGGAAGCAGCCCTCTTACATCAGGACATTGAATCTCAACCGGCATTGGCATATCATTTCAATCTATTAAAACAGACATATACCTCGGCACCGGACATCCACTTCCCGGAGGCCCAATCACTCAAAAAACAACCGCGGAATAAGCAAGTTTACCTTTGGATATCTACCGCCGCGGCCGCAGCAATTGCTTTGCTTTTATTGTGGAAGCCAATTTCTACTTTGACTAATAAATCATCCATTGAGGCGCAAGATAATATGGTTCAGATTTTCGAGAAATCTAAACTCAACGAAGGTCTCGAAATGCCAAGCCTAAACCCAGACAATGCATCAAAGGAAGAATCGGAGCGTTCGGCCAATACAATTTCTCCTGCCAAATCGCCGGCTACTAAGAACCTCGCCGGAAACTTTACCACCGAAAAAATCCACCCCTTAATCACGGCTACCAATGATTTCTGGGGTCAGAAAAATGATTCACAACAAAGTCCCTTATTTACGAAAATCGAAATTGTAAAAAACGCAACATCCAATTCATTCGCGCAACATTTGGCTGATCAAGGTAGCATCGGTGACGCGCTGCAATTCAATAACGTCGAAAATCAAGGCCCGCAAATACTTCCTACGCCTTTTGGTCAAAACCAAAATAATGTAAGCGGGACAGAGACAACGCAATCACCCAAGGCCAAATTAGCCAAAAACCCTTCCCCGAGAAAAACCGGATTCGCATTGGCAAAATCGTTCTATAATGATGGCAAAACCATGATCCAGCATGGACATGTTCCGCACGTGAATATCAAAACAATTAATAAATCTCATTCACTCCTTCCCACCATAGAAATGGGACTGCGCCTCGAGAACAATGTCATCATGGCCTCTTTTAATCAATAACCGTAATACACAAAATACAATCGCAAAATGAACGCATCAAACATCCTCCTCAAGACAATCATTGCTGTCCTGCTCGCTGCGCTCGCAGGCCACCCCATCGCACACGCACAGTCAAAGAAAATCAGAATTCGCATCGAATCAGACTCGGCATTTCACAAACGAACTCAAAATTCAATTTTCATTACGGCAAAACGCGATAGCATTAACCTAGACTCTGTGATGAAAAAAATGGAGATATCTATTAAAAAAATCGAAGACCAACTAAATGAAATCGAAGATATCCAAATAGAAATCGAAATGGATGAAAACGAAACAGATACATTTAGAATCAACCTTCCCCAATCCCCAAAAATTACCAAAATTGAACCCGTAACCCGCGAATTCCATCACTACATTGGCTTCCTTTACGTGCAACAAAACCCCTCCGATGTCCAAACACAAACCACCACAGGAGGTGTCATTACCAACGGAATGCCCGAACTAAACACCGCCAAATCACTCCACTACGGCCTTGAACAACTCTGGGGACTGAACCTCATAAAAGGAAAGTTGCGCTTTTTTACAGGCCTCAGATACGACGTATATAATTTCCGTTTTCAAAGCAATTTTGTCCGCCTAACCGAAAACGCCCCCGAATTCCAAGCCATCACCGTTGGCGGCCCCACCGTGGATCCAATCCCTATGGAAAAATCCAAATTGGTCGCCAATTATATCGGTGTTCCAATAGGCATCGGTTGGCAATCCAGTCCCGGTAGATGGGAAACATCCGAATCCGATGGCAGCAATACCAGCTACAACGAAACACCAAAATTCTCAATCAAAGCAGGCGTGCATACTGGATATCGAATTAGTGCCCACACAAAAATTAAAGAATCTGGGGGAAATACCACCAAGCAATACGATGATTTTAACCTAAATAACTTCATCATCGCACCGTTCATTAACTTCGAATACGAAGACCTAGGCGTTTACATGCGCTACCCACTAACCAATATGTTAAAAACCGGACAAGGCGCAGACAGCCAGTGCCTGCAATTCGGAATCACCTTAAAATTCAGCTAAAACCCAATCAAGTAAGATTGTCTTTTGTTTGATTGGTTTGAAGAAAAAGGCCTCGTCTGTGACGGGGCCTTTTTGCATATCTCTCCCCCACTTTTCCGTATCTTTGCAACATCTTAAAAACAATGAGCCAACGTCAGTGGACCCCCATCAAAACCTATTCAGACATCCTGTTTGAAATCCATGGCAACATCGCCAAAGTCAGCATCAACCGACCCGAAGTCTACAACGCATTCCGTCCACAAACCATTATGGACATGCTGGATGCGTTCGACATTTGCCGTGAACGCGCAGATATTGGCGTGGTGATCCTTACCGGTGTGGGCGACAAAGCTTTTTGTTCTGGCGGGGATCAAAACGTGAAGGGAATTGGCGGTTACGTGGACGATAACGGTGTTCCTAGATTAAACGTTTTGGATCTTCATAAAAAAATCCGCTCACTACCAAAGCCTGTCATTGCCATGGTCAATGGTTATGCAATCGGCGGCGGACACGTCCTTCACGTCATTTGCGACCTTACCATCGCCGCAGAACACGCAAAATTTGGTCAGACCGGCCCCAAAGTGGGTAGCTTCGATGGCGGATTCGGCAGTAGCTATTTGGCCCGTCACGTAGGTCAGAAAAAAGCCCGCGAAATCTGGTTCCTTTGCCGACAATACACAGCAGAAGAATCAGAAAAAATGGGCATGGTAAACAAAGTTGTGCCTTTGGAAATGCTAGAAGACGAAACCATCGACTGGTGCAATACGATGCTTGAGCGCTCACCGATGGCCTTGCGAATGCTAAAACGCGCATTCAATGCAGAACTCGACGGTCAGCATGGGCTCATGGAATTGGCCGGCGATGCAACCCTGCTCTACTACCTCACCGAAGAAGCACAAGAAGGCAAGCACGCATTCTTGGAAAAACGCAAACCCGACTTCCAACAGTTCCCCAAGTTTCCTTAATATTATAGAAAAATCGTACCTTTGCACCACCAAAATCAACCTATATTCAGATGAAAATAAAAGTAGCCAACCCCGTAGTAGAACTAGATGGCGATGAAATGACCCGTATTATTTGGCATTTTATCAAAGACAAATTAATCCTTCCCTACATCGATGTAGATATCAAATACTTTGATTTGGGCATGGAACACCGTGATGCCACCAACGATCAAGTAACCATCGATGCGGCAGAAGCCATCAAACAATACAACGTAGGTATCAAATGCGCTACAATCACTCCAGACGAAGCCCGTGTGGAAGAATTTGGTTTGAAGCAAATGTGGAAGAGCCCCAATGGAACCATCCGTAACATCCTAGATGGAACCGTTTTCCGCGAACCCATCGTTTGTAAAAACGTACCTCGCCTAGTTCCAAACTGGACAGCACCAATCTGTATCGGCCGTCACGCATTTGGCGATCAATACCGCGCTACCGATTTCGTAACCAAAGGAAATGGTAAATTGACAATCAAATTTGAAGGCGAAGACGGACAAGTCATTCAGCACGAAGTATACAATTTCAAAGGCGATGGCGTGGCTTTGGCCATGTACAACACCGACGAAAGTATCAAAGGATTTGCTCGCTCTTGTTTCAACCAAGCCATCGCGAAAGGCTGGCCATTGTACTTGAGCACTAAAAACACCATCCTTAAGAAGTACGATGGTCGTTTCAAGGACATTTTTGAAGACATTTATCAAGCAGAATTTAAAGCAACGATGGACGCAGCCGGCATCACTTATGAGCACCGTTTGATCGACGATATGGTTGCTTCTGCATTGAAGTGGAACGGAAACTTCGTTTGGGCATGTAAAAACTACGATGGCGACGTTCAGTCCGATACCGTAGCACAAGGTTTCGGTTCTTTGGGATTGATGACCAGCGTATTGGTGACTCCAGACGGAAAGACAATGGAAGCAGAAGCCGCTCACGGAACTGTAACACGTCACTACCGTCAGCACCAAAAAGGCCAAAAAACTTCAACCAACCCCATCGCGAGTATTTTCGCCTGGACCCGTGGTTTGGAGCACAGAGGTCGTTTGGATAACAACGAAGCCTTGATCAATTTCTGTCAAACCCTCGAGCAAGTTTGCGTCGATGTGGTTGAAAGCGGAAAGATGACCAAAGATTTGGCAGTTTGTATCTACGGCAACAAAGTATCTGAGGATCAGTATTTATACACTGAGGATTTCTTGGAAGCCTTGAACAGCGAATTGAAAGCCCGTTTGGCATAATCCAACGGAGCAAAAGGAGAAACAGTCTCGGCAGGGCCGGGGCTGTCAACCAGATTACCATTATATAGGAGTTCGCTCCAACAGGAGGGCCCCGTCATAGACGGGGCCCTCCTTATTTAATTCAATTCAAAAAAAATCAATTCACAACATCCACAAGTCGCTTAAAACAAATCTTTCAACTTATCAAAAAACGACTTCTCCTTGGATGATGGTTTAAAATTCTCAGCAGCACCTAACTTCTCAAGAATCGCCTTTTCCTCGCTATTCACTTTTGTGGGAACATAAACGTTTAATATCACCATCTGATCCCCTGTGCCATAGCCGTTCAAATCAGGAAAACCTTTCCCTTTCAAACGCAACATCTTCCCTGGCTGTGTCCCTGCATCAATCTTGATTCTCACCTTGCCATCCAACGTGGGCACCTCAACGCTATCGCCCAAAGTGGCCTGCGTAAAGCTCAACCACAAATGATAAATTACATTGTTGTCCTCACGGGTTAACTCATCGTGCGCTATGCCTTCCACAAGAACGATTAAATCCCCAGCAGAACCTCCGCCAGGACCGTAATTACCCTTGCCGCTCATGCTCAACTGCATGCCTTCTGCTACCCCACCTGGAATGCGAATACTAGTCTCGATTTCCTGCGAAATCAATCCCTGCTCGTTGGCCTCCTTTGGCTTACTTTCTATCATTTTACCCATTCCCGAACAAACCGGACATGGGCTATTGGTGGCCATCTGACCTAAAAATGTATTCTGCACTCTACGAACTGCTCCCGTACCGTTGCACTGCTTACAGGTGGCATATTTCACGCCCTCCGCTTGCACCATTCTGCGATACTTTACTGTTTTCTCCACCCCAGCCTTCATCTCAGGAAGCGTCAGTTTTATTTTGATGCGAATATTGGAACCTGCAGACCTTCTAGATCTTCCGCCGCCACCGCCGCCAAAGAATGAACCAAACACGCCATCATCCCCGCCAAATACATCGCCAAACTGAGAGAAAATATCCTCCATACTAAAGCCATGCGCTCCACCGCCTCCACCTGCACCCATACCGGCATGACCAAATTGGTCGTACCGCTGCTTTTTCTCCGGATTGCTTAGCACATCATACGCCTCAGCAGCTTCCTTGAACATCTCCTCAGACTCTTTATCGCCCTGATTTTTATCGGGGTGATATTTGATGGCAAGCTTTCGGTAAGCCTTTTTAATTTCTTCTGCCGAAGAACTTCTAGTTACACCTAGTATATCGTAAAAATCTCTTTTGCTCATAGGAATTAACTACCAACTACAACCTTAGCAAATCGAATTACCTTGTCGTTCAAATAATATCCTCTTTCTACATCATCAATCACCTTGCCTTTCATATCAGGCGTAGGCGCTGGGAACTGTGTGATTGCCTCATGAATCTCCGCATCAAACACCTCGCCAATACTCTCCATGGCTTTCAAGCCTGTTTTTTGGAAAATCCCCGCCATTTTTTTATGAATCAGATCAAATCCTTCCACTGCCTTTTTTTCAGTCTCTGACAAATTTTCCATAG
>CAJBVU010000239.1 GCA_903959115.1 uncultured Bacteroidota bacterium | reverse complement strand
CGACGAGATCGAGATGACATCTTTGTTGAGTCCTGTGATTCAGGCTTGCGATGCGATTTCTGGTTCTAGACCTGGCGCACGTAGAGGCGATGATCAATATGTGGAGCGTATCAAAGAAATGGAGGCCATGGCTTTGAGTTACCCAGGTGTTGAGAAGGCTTATGCGATTCAGGCGGGCAGAGAGTTGCGTATCATCATGGCAGCGGAAAAATCAAACGATGAACATGCAGATACGTTGGCATTTGAGTTGTCGAACCGTATCATGACGGAGATGCGTTATCCTGGACAGGTTAAAATCACGGTGATTCGCGAGAAGCGCGCTGTGGGTATCGCAAAATAATATAATCTCTGGTACGATGTACCTAACCATAGACTTTGGCAATACAGCATCAAAATATGCCCTCTTCAATGAAGAGGGCATATTGCATTCTCATGGGGTGTACGAAGACGTGGGTGCTTTTGTTGGGCTGGGTTTGAAAGGTTGTATTTTTAGTACGGTAAGGAAAGAGGTGCCATGGCTCACAGGTTTAGATTGTCCGGTTCATTTATTCAGCAGCAGCATGTCGTTGCCGGTGAAAATGGGCTACAACACCCCAGAAACCTTAGGCCCGGACCGATTGGCGGGGGTGTTGGGAGCAAAATGGCTCTTGGGTTGTAACGGAATGGAGGGTGCTTGCATGGTGATTGATGCGGGGACTTGCATTACGTATGATTGGCTAACGGAAGACGGGGAATATCTGGGTGGCAGCATTTCGCCGGGGTTGCATATGCGGTATTTGGCTTTGCATCAACAAACCGGAAAACTGCCATTGGTAAGTCATGAAGTGTTTGAGAATCAGTTGGGTTCCAGCACAAACGAGAGCATTTTATGTGGGGTACAGCAAGGGGTTTGGGGTGAATCGCACCGACAAATTGCGCATTTCCTCGAAAAATACCCAAAGGGGGCTGTATTTATTACTGGGGGCGATGCCTTATTCTTGGCGGAACAACAGAAAACCAAGATATTTGTGGAGCCTCTGCTCGTACATTATGGGTTGATGCATGCTTTAATTTATCATGAAACGCACTAACATCAGACTTTTTATCATCGCAATGATGACTTTGGGATTTTCTCAAGGGTTTTCGCAGTCTGCATCGGGGCAGAATTTGACGTTTTCACCGTATAGCAATTTTGGTTTGGGAGAGTGGCTGGGAACCAATATGGTACAAAACGGAAGCAATTTGCACACTCGTTCCAGTGCATATTCTTATACGATGGCCAATCCTGCCACGTTGGGAAATTTGTATTTTACCACTTTTGATTTTGGCGGATCCCTTAAATCGAGCACCATCACGGCTGGAGATCAAACACAGACTTACCGCGGGGGTGGAATGAACTACTTTAATTTGGCATTTAGAACCTACAATTACTACCATCGGATCCCCTATTTTGATAGTATTGCGATGCAAAAGCGAATAAAAACAACGCGTTATGGCATCAATTCAGCAATTTCTCTTCAGCCGCTTACTTCTGTAGGATATAAATATGCCATTTCGGATTCAACACCGTTTATTAGTAAAACCACACATTCGGGTTATGGAGGGATAAACATGTTGGAATTGGCGAATGGGTTTCGCTTGGGCTCACATGTGCATTTGGGTTACAGTATTGGTCGTGTTTTTGGACAGATCAACGATCAAACCATCTTTAGTGTACCCGATTCTACCAATTTGAATGTATTGGAAGATTTAAAGTCGGTTTTGATTAAGGGCACTCAACAGAAGGTTGGTTTTTTGGTTGATTTCAAATTGGACTCAACGTATCACTCGTTTGGCGGAAGTTATCAGATGTATTCTGGGATGATGGGCGAGCAAACGCGATTTACTAGAACGATGGAATTGTTTGGTTCCTTTGTCTCTGTGGTTGATACCATTACGAATCTAACATCGCCTAAAAAATCGTTTCAATTGCCAAGCAGTTTTGGATTGGGTTATCAATTTAAATACCGACAGGCTTGGACGGTGGCGTTGGATTACAGACAGCAAAACTGGCAGAAAATAGATGTCATCTATTTTGATGCTGAGAGAAAATATAACGTCCGCAAGGATTATGGAGTAACATTTACGCTCCATCCCAATGATTTGAGGGTTCAGGGACGCAGAAAGATGCAATGGCCTGTTCGCTTGGGTGCGGTTTATTCTGAAACACAATATGCGTTTAATACGTCATCGGGCAACGTGCCGTTGATTCAGCAGCGTGCTTTTGTTGGGTTTGGTATTCCCATTGTTCGCAGGTATTACGACAATTCCTCTTTAACGAGTTTGGTCCATGTTCAATTAGATTATGTTCAACGCGGAACCACCAATTATGGGTTAGCACAGGAGAAATTTTTCAATGTCACTTTGGGCTTGCAGTTGGGTGATATATGGTTTCAGCGTAGGAAATTCGATTAACAAATGCGTTGGGGGTTTCTATGTTTGATGTGGATGGCCGCTTCCTGTTCGGAATCGGTGAAAACATCAAATATTAAGAAGAAAAGCAAGGAATTTTCTGCCCAGGAATATGCCGAGAAGGTAACGATTGAGTATACCGATTCGGGTTTATTGCGGGCAAGGGTTTTCAGTCCAATTTTAACGGCTATCAAATCAAAATTGCATCCTTATGTTTTGATGAAGCAGGGCCTGAAGGTCGATTTTTACGACAAAAAAGGGGTTTTAGAGAGTTATTTAACGGCGGAGTATGGGGCTAGTTACGCGGAGGAAAAGAAGGTAATTGTGAGAAGGAACGTGGAAATTCTGAATACCAAGGGAGAGACATTGAATACGGAAGAATTGATTTGGGACCAAAGCACGGGAACCATTAGAACAGATAAATTTGTAAAAATTACGGGTAAAGATCAAATAACTACTGGAACGGGATTGATTAGCAATCAATCATTTACGGACTGGGAGATTATCAACTTTGCCGGCACAATAAACCTACCCAATGATCAAAAACCACATCCTCGCCCTCTTATCGCTGGTCGCGGCCGCTATTAGTGGCACTGAATCCATTTTGCAATTTTACGCCACCGGCATCGGTTCGGGATCTGGTTGGTTGATGTTGCTCGTTTTTGCGGCGAGTTTTTATTTCTACATGCGTTTCAAGAAAGCTCGTAGAGAGATGATGCAACAAGGCAAACGCTAAATCTTTATCTTCGCAAGGCATCATGAAAATTTCCATTGAGTGGTTAAAATCCATCTTACTAACTGAGGCAACAGCCGATGAAATCTCCGATTTGTTGTCGGTTTCGGGTTTAGAAGTTGAACACATTGAACCTTGGTTTAGTGCGGGCAATGGCTTGAAAGGGTTTGTTGTTGGTGAGGTGATGAGTTGTGTGCCCCATCCCAATGCAGATCGATTGCGGGTAACTACGGTGAACGTGGGTGGTGATGCGCTGCTACCTATAGTTTGCGGTGCACCCAATGTGGCTGAAGGTCAAAAAGTGGTGGTTGCTTTGGTGGGTACTGAGATTCAAATGCCCGGCAAGGAGTCGTTTGTGATAGGCAAAGCGAAAATTCGCGGTGAGGTGTCGGAGGGGATGATATGTGCTGAGGATGAGTGCGGTGTTGGAAATAGCCATGATGGTATTGTGGTTTTGCGCAGCGATGCACAGGTGGGTATGCCTGCGGCAGAATATTTTGGCGTTGCATCGGACGTAGTGTTAGAGATTGGATTAACAGCAAATCGTGGGGATGCGGCTTCACATCTTGGAGTAGCCAACGATTTGGCGGCGTTATTGAAAGTAGATTTTCAGCGAATCACGCATCAATCATTGCCTGAAAAGCCCAAGGGTAGGTCGGTGAGTATTGCGGATTCTGATTTATGTCAACGATATTTTGCTCTAGAATTTCAAGGAGTACATTTGAGCGATAGCCTAGATTTTGTGAAGCATCGCTTGCGTGCCATTGGCATCGAACCACGGAATAATGTGGTGGACACGACCAATTATTTTCTACATCAAACCGGACAGCCCATGCACGCTTTTGATGCGGATTTGTTGGAAGGCGATCTTGTTGTGCGTTTGGCTTTGGCCGACGAAACCTTGGTGATATTGGATGGGAAAAGCATCAAATTAGATTCGCAAGATATTGTGATTGCCGATGCCAGCGGTGCGATTGCCTTGGCTGGTGTGATGGGTGGATTAAAAACCGCGGTGAATGCAAATACCAAAAATGTTTTATTAGAAGTTGCACATTTTCATCCCACTTTGGTCCGAAAATCTGCAAAACGTCATCATTTGCACACCGACGCAAGCTTTAGGTTTGAGCGGGGAGTGGACGTTGAGAATATGGCTAATGCGGCGACATTGGCTGGCGTTCATTTGGTGGAAAATTGTGGCGGAGCTTGGATTTCGAATACTGAGGTGTTGAGTGCTCCGATCGAAAATAGAACAATCGAACTGAACGTAGAAGCGCTTTGCAAATTTGCAGGACTAGAGATTCCAGCGGGTGAGATTCGCAGAATTTTAGGCCAACTTGGTTTTGGCGTGAATGAATCGAATAACAACTGGGAAGTTAGTGTTCCGGGTTGGAGAAACGACGTCTCTATTGCGGTAGATTTATACGAAGAAGTGATGCGTATTTACGGGTACGATCATGTCCCGATGGATGGAAAATTGCAGGCAACACTAGGAACTTTTGAAGGCATGGGGCTGCGCAAGTCGGAGAATCGTATGCGTCAGTATTTGATCAATCAAGGCATGTTGGAGGCGTCTACAAATTCTTTGCATCCGAGTGCTTGGTATCCCGGAATGGAGGATTTGGTTTATTTGAGCAACCCGCTTAGTACGGATATGGATGTCATGCGGGCGTCTTTGACACCCGGGTTATTGCAGTCGGTGGCCTACAACATTAACAGAAAAGCCGAGTCGGTTCAACTGTTTGAAGTGGGTAGGACCTATAGAAAAACAGCGAAGGGATTCAAAGAAACACCGATGTTGAGCATGGTCTTTTGGGGTACAGTTCAGCCGGAGAGTTGGGAGAGCAAGGCGAAAATGGTAGACCTGTATCATGTAAAGAGAAGAGTGATGGGTATTCTCAAAAGCTTGGGTAGTGAGGCGACGGCGGATAATATTACGATAACAGAAGCACCGAAAAACTGGTTGACGGCCGCGGAAATCAACGGCACTGTTTGGTGTGTTGAGTTTCCCTGGAGGAAATTTATCAAACAGAAAGCGGAAACATTAAAAGTGGTTTCGGCGCCAAAGTATCCTGGCATGCGCAGGGATTTGAGCTTGGTAGTGGCTAAGGATCAAACGTTTGCTGAATTGGAAGGTGTGGTAAAAAGCATCAAATTGCCTTTGTTGCAGGATGTTCGGGTATTCGACGTGTTTGAGGGGAAGCCTTTGGATGCTGGACAGAAAGCGGTTGCGTTGAGTTTCCATTTCTTGAATGCGGAATCAACCCTAACAGATACTGAAGTAGATCGCTGTATGGATAAGTTGATGAAGGCTTTTGAAGCAGTAGGCGCTTCCATAAGAAAATAGTCCGATTTGGATATTTCAGTCCCACTTTTGGGTTTGTTGATGTAATCAGTTATTTATATGTTCTATTTTCGCACAATGGAACTGACCAGTGTAATTTACGAGAAACGTGGCAACGCGGCCCATATCACTTTAAACCGTCCGGATGTTTTCAATGCGTTTGACGAAACCCAGAGCTACGATTTACAGGCGGCGTTAAAGGAAGCGAACAAAGACGCTGAGGTGCGTGTTGTTATTTTAACAGGCGCTGGCAAGGCTTTTTGTAGTGGTCAGGATTTGAAAGCCATCGCGGGGTCGAAAAATAGATCTTTAAGTGATTCTTTGTATAAGCGATACAATCCCATCATCAAGGCGATGCGGGAAATGCCAAAACCCATCATCGGAAGAATTAATGGAGTGGCAGCGGGCGCGGGTGCATCTCTAGCGTTGGCGTGCGACTTTATTGTTGCGGTAGACACGGCATCGTTCATTGAAGTTTTTGTAAATGTTGGCTTGGTCCCAGATTCAGGATCTTCATACTTTTTGCCCAAAGCAATTTCTCCGGCGCGTGCTTTTGAAATGGCGACGATGGCACCCAAAGTGAGTGCGGAAAAGGCGTTGGAATGGGGGTTGATTAATCGCGTGGTGAGTGCGGATTTGTTAGACGAGGAAGTCAATAAGATTGCGGATTATTACGCCCAAGCACCTACAATGGCCATTGGAATGATCAAGAAAATGTTGAATAAGGCGGGTCATTCAGATTTGCAAACGATGCTTCAATACGAGGCCTACTGTCAGGAAATCGCGGGAAGGTCCAACGATTATCGCGAAGGAGTATCGGCATTTAACGAAAAGCGTAAGCCGGTTTTTAAGGGAAACTAAGGGCAACTTCCTTTCAAAAGATGTAATTTGCAGACTCTATGGGCGTTTTTCATTGTTTTCTTAAGCGTATTGCCTTTTTAGCGCTTTTATTATTTGGGATTTCTCAACAGAATTTAATCGCGCAAGGGGTTCAAAATCCTCACTTGAATGAGCCTTGTGGATTTGCTAAGGTAATCGACCAATTAGAAGCGCAGTATCCAGGTTTTAAATCAAAATATGATGCCCAGACGTTGCAACTTGTAAAGTCTAATCCTATTGTCGAATCTAGAAAAAAGCGCATTACCGATACCATTTTTTATTACGATACCATTTACACGATTCCCGTTGTTTTTCATGTGTTGTATAATGTGGCCAATGAAAACTTGAACGACTCTTTACTGATTTCTCAAATTGAGGTGTTGAATAGAGATTTCAATCGCAGGAATCCCGATACAGTAAAAACGCGAGAGATTTTTAAGCCAAGGGCCGGTTCGGCTAGGATTCAGTTTGTGTTGGCATCGGTGGATCCTAATGGCGTGGCTACCAATGGGATGATTCATAAGCCCACTACCAGAACCACTTTTGGATCTAACAATGGCCAATTGGGGGATGCGATGAAAGCGTCGGCTACCGCGGGCGCCGACCCCTGGGATCCTACAAAATATTTAAACATTTGGGTTTGCGATTTGAGCGTGAACAACCAAGACAATTTATTGGGCTATGCCTTTCCACCCTTTGGGCATCCGTCGTGGACAAGTGGATCTTGGGTCGCTGATAACCGGCAAGGTGTGGTCTTGCATTACAAAGTAGTGGGCAGGAACAATCCACGCGCAACTGGCGCCATTGCATCGGCTAACTTGGGTAGATGTGCCATTCACGAAGTGGGTCATTTTTTGGGGTTGAGGCATATTTGGGCGGATGATCAATTCAATGGCAATAAGTGCACCTTGGATGATTACATCGACGATACCCCATTGCAAGGCATAGGCGCAGGGTTTACTTGTAATTTGGGCGGAAATACTTGTTTAGAGCCAAAAAACGACATGCCTGATATGTTTGAAAACTACATGGATTATTCTACTGAGGCTTGTCAGAACATTTTCACAAAACAGCAGGTATCGATGATGCGAAAGTCAATTACTGAGTATCGTGTGGATTTACCAATCAAAAAAGACATAATAACCAAGCTGCGAATATTTGATACAGTTGTATACAACGAGATATTAATTTATCCCAAGTCAAATATCAAAAAGGTGATGGTTGAGGTTAAGAATGAGGATGTTTTAGACCAATTGGAGATCCAGTTTTTTACGATGTTAGGGCAGGCAATTACTGAGCCCATCGCCATCAAGAAGAATGAAACCTTAGTGGATACCGAGTCATGGTCAACCGGCGCTTATGTTGCCCGTTTGGTGCGCACCAGCGATGGCAAAGTGATTCGCAAGCAGAAGTTATTTGTAGAGTAAATTAAAGTTCCTTTCTCAAACGAGCTACGGGAATTCCCAATTGCTCACGGTATTTGGCCACTGTCCGGCGGGCAATGTTATACCCTTTTTCTTTGAGTAAGTCCATTAAAGCTTCGTCTGTGAGGGGTTTTACTTTGTCCTCTTGTCCGATAGCGTTGCTCAGGATTTTCTTGATTTCACGGTTGCTCACCTCTTCGCCATCGTCGTTGGTTAGACCTTCGGAGAAGAAGAATTTCAATGGGATGATACCAAAATCGGTTTCCACGTATTTGCTGTTTGCCACGCGAGAAATGGTAGAAATATCCAATTCAACCTGGGTTGCGATGTCTTTCAAAATCATTGGCTTGAGTTTGGTCTCGTCGCCGCTTTCGATGAAGAATTCGTGCTGACGTTGTACGATGGCTTGCATGGTTTTCATCAGGGTGTTCTGACGTTGTTTCACGCTATCGATGAACCATCTGGCGCCGTCTACTTTCTGTTTGATATATTGAACCGCATCGCGCAGCTGTTTTTCTTTGTGCGGGCTGTTTTCGTAGGCCTTCAGAGTTTCGATATACGAAGCACTTAATCGCAATTCCGGCGCATTTCTGCCATTTAATCGCACTTGGAGCACCCCTTCGTCGTTGATGACAGTGAAGTCCGGCACGATGTACTGCGTTTTTCCGCTGATGCTACCCGTTTCGCCTGGTTTTGGATTGAGCTTTAGGATTTCACCCATCGCCGCTTTGAGTTGCTCGTCGTTGATTTTGAGACTCTTTTTTATTTTATCGTAGTGCTTCTTTGTAAAGGCATCGAACTGTTCAGAAAGCAACTTTTCGGCTAAATCAATCGCGGGATTGTCGCCGTAATCCTTTTTATACAACTGAAGCAAAAGGCATTCTTGTAAGTCACGCGCCGCGATTCCTGGTGGGTCGAAATTCTGAATTTTAATCAACAATCGCTCGAGTTGGGCTTCGGTGGTCATTACGTTTTCGTTGAAGGCGAGGTCGTTGACGATACTGCGCAATTCACGACGTAAATAGCCATCGTCTTCGATAGAACCAATGAGGTGATAAACGAGTTCTAGTTCGCGGTCTTCAAAGATGGCACGGGCTTGTTCGTAGAGGTATTCGTGGAAGGTGCTTTGGGCGGCCAGGGGCATTTCGCGGTGCTCTTCGTTGCTGTAATCTTCGCCCATTCGGAAACTTCCGTAGTCGTCATCGCCGCCAGCACGGAGCAGTTCATCCACATTAATATCCTGACCATAATCGTCGTAGGCATTGTCGATAACTGGCTCTTCTGGACCCGACTCCTCGTTGGTTGATTCGGGCTTTTCTTTGCGATCGTCGTTGTTGCGATCATCGTTTACCCTATAGTCGATGGCCTCATCCACCCCTTCCAAATTCTCAAGAGCGGGATTGTCGAGCAATTCCTGCCCCACCTTCTCCTCAAAGTCTTGTGTATTCAGTTGAAGCAGCTTAATAAACTGAATCTGTTGCGGACTCAGCTTCTGAAACAGCTTCTGCGATAACTCTTGTTTGAGGGCCATATCACAAATATAGGAAATTTTGCCCTTTTAACAAATATCGTGCCATAAATTTTGAAGCCCTTTTCTTATCTTTGCAATACAAGCATTTTCAATCGATAATAATAATCACACAGTTAACATGGGAAGTCAGGATTTCAGTTCAAAGTCGGTCAGTATACAGAACCTTCAATCGCACATCAACGAAACAGTCGTTTTGCGTGGTTGGGTATCAAATAAGCGTGAGGGCAAGGGTATTGTTTTTGTGATTTTGCGCGATGGCACGGGCTATGTTCAGTGTGTGGTTACTGCGGAAACGGCCAATGAGCAGTATTTGGAGTTGGCGCAAACGTTGAGTTTGGAGACCAGTGTTGAGTTGCATGGATTGTTAAAGGCGGATGAGAAGCAGCTGGGTGGTGTTGAATTGCAGGTTACTTCGCTGAGTGTTTTTGGCGTTTCGGAGAATTATCCCATTGCGAAAAAAGAACACGGGATTGAGTTTTTGATGGATCAGCGACATTTATGGTTGCGCAGTACACGTCAGTGGGCCATTATGCGAATCAGGAATACCATCATTTATTCGATTCACGAATATTTCCAGGGAGAGGGTTTTGTGCAGATGGATGCTCCCATTTTTACGGGGAATGCATGTGAGGGTACCAGTACTTTGTTTGAAACAGATTTTTACGGTGAGCAGGCTTTTTTGAGTCAGAGCGGACAGTTATACGGTGAGGCGATGGCCATGGCCATGGGCAAAATTTATACGTTTGGTCCAACATTTAGGGCTGAGAAATCTAAGACGCGCAGGCATTTGTCTGAGTTCTGGATGATAGAACCCGAGATGGCGTTCCACGATATCTTTCAAAACATGGATTGCATCGAAGGCTTTTTGCAGCATGTGTTGAAGCGGGTTTTGGAGAAGTGTAAGGGCGAATTGACCACCATTGGCAGGGATGTTTCTGTATTGGAGTCGAGCTTGGGCGCGTTTCCTAGGATGACATACGATCAAGCGGTAAGGATAATTAAAGGTGAAGAGGATGTAAACGGGGTGAACAGTATTGTGAGTTTGGAGGATGAGCTGAAGCGTTGCGAGGCTTTGTTGGTTTCATTGGATGCAGAAATTGCTGAAAGGGAAGCCAAAATAGCGGTCCCTGGAATGAAAAAAGGCGAGATTAATTTCAACCAGACCAAGATTACCCAGTTAAAGCAAGATAAATCGGACGTTGAAGAAGATTTGAGGAATATTCCGCAGTGGATTCAGAGTGCGAAGAATTTTAAATATGGTGAGGATTTTGGTGGATCAGACGAAACGGTAATTACCCGATTGTTTGACCGACCAGTGATGGTTTACGACTGGCCTCATGAAGTGAAGGCATTTTATTTGAAGAGAAATCCAACCGATTCTCGTTTTGCGCGCGGGGTTGATGTTTTGGCTCCCGAGGGATACGGAGAGATTGTGGGTGGTGGCGAAAGAGAAACGGATTTGGAATTGCTTAGATCTAAAATTGTTGAGCACGACTTGCCAATGGATGCCTTTGAGTGGTATTTGGATTTAAGACGCTACGGTTCTGTGCCTCATGCAGGTTTTGGATTGGGTCTGGAACGATTGGTTACTTGGGTGTGTAAATTGAAGCACGTACGTGAGAGTATTCCATTCCCGAGGATGTATGGCAGACTGACACCCTAAGTTTTGCGTTGAAAATGACGATTTTTTGGCATGTTTTTTCATGAAATATGTCGATTTTGAGTCCCAAATCCACTGAATAACAAGGACTTAAAAAAAAATTGCCGTTTTCCACATTTTGTTAACATTTAAACAAACTTGTTGGTATATTTGTGGTCCCTATGAGCACAACTACACGACAATTGATCTTACAACGTTGCTTTGAAGCGATTCAAGCAAAGGGTTTCGAGACCTTGCGCACAGACAAAGAGATAGCGCGATTGAAAATTACAAAGGGAGCGTTTTATCATTATTTTCCGAATAAATCGGAGTTGGGATATGCTGTTGTTGATGAGGTTATGTTGCCATTTTATGAACAGAAATGGGCGTCGTTGAATAACATCGAATCGGGAATTGCGGCTGCAATCAATGCAATTTTTGAGAACGAAAAGTCAAAAGCTACAGATACTATCATCAAACGTGGTGATGTGTTGACCAATATGATTTTGGAAATGAGTCATTCCGATGAATTGTTTCGTCAGAAATTGGAAGCGGTGAACGAAGTTCAGGTTCGCATCTTGCAAAAAGCCATTATGGCTGGTCGAGTGGCTGGGGAATTGAAGAGTCAAACAGACGCTAGATCAATGGCATTGTTTATCATAGGTCAAATGATGGGTTGTTATACCATAGGAAAAGTAAGGGGATCTAAGGATACTTTTATCAGTATGGTTAGCACACTTCAGAAGCAAGTGAAAGATACTTTGGTGATGGATTCCGCCGTAATGGAAAAAAAGGAATCAAGTGTTGCTAGCACAGCGAGCGCACCGCCAAGTTATCCAACATTTGGATCGGGTAGTTCAAATAAGATTGTTGAGGAAGAAAAAGCGCCTCGAGGGGGTTGGTTTAATCGTAGCAGATAAATCAATATGGTGTGACGATGTGGTCACATCTTTAAACAAGGATTCAAGGATATCCGCAGGTTGTTAGTTGCCTCATTGCGGACCCAAGAAACAAATAGCTCATAAAAAGAAAGGGCTTCCGCGAGGAAGCCCTTTCTTTTTATGTCGTTTGAAACGAGGTATTCGTTTTTTGATTAATCCCCGGGCGAATTGGATTTCCAATTCGCCGGGGGGTAAAAACTTAGTCTCTTACAATTGTCATTTCGTCAATTAGATGCTTTGCACCACCCAATTTCTCTACAATGAATAAAGTATATCGAACATCCAAGCTAATCGTTCTTTGAACCGTTGGCAAGAAAGCGAAATCTGAACTAATTGCTTCCCAGTTACCATCAAATGCAGTCCTATCAATTGGCCTTTTGCATTCATTACAGGGCTACCACTGTTACCACCAGTAATGTCGTTGTCGGTTAAGAAACATGTATGTAACTCACCATCATTGTCTGCATACTGACCAAAATCTTTGGCACGAATCAAAGCAAGCAATTTTTGCGGCGCATCGAATTCAAAATCAGCAACCTTGTATTTTTCTAAAATCCCTTTAGACGTAGTGAAGTAAGAAAAACTCACAGCGTCGCGGGCGTCGTAGGCCTGTACGGTTCCGTAAGTCAAACGCATTGTTCCGTTTGCGTCTGGGGCCATTACTTTGCTTTGTTCGCCTGCATTCGACATTTCCAACTGGGCCGACAAGAACAAGCGGTTGGCGCGATCCAATTTGCTGTTGATGCCATCGTATGTGGGTTTTAAATCCACGCGAAGTTTATTGATATAAGCGATGGTGATCTTGTACAACAAATCAGACTCTAATTTTTTCGCTGAAGGTTTCGCCAAGAATTTGGCCATTCTGCCTTTGTCGGATAAAATCGACTTAGCGAACAATACTTCGGCAACGGCGCTTGCATTGTCTTTGTATTTTTTCATCAAAGCGACCAAATCTGCAGGCAACATGGTTGGATCGAGGTCTTTGTAAAGGTGATCCAATACCGCAGCCAATACTTCTTTTTCGATGGCCGGGTAGAACTCTTTGTACATTTCATCGAGGTTGCGCAACATACCGTTCGACATTGCAGTATCGGGTTTTCCAGAGGCAACGGCATCGGCGATGGCTTTGATCGACATAGCAAACGACATTGGCTGGCTATTAGAAATACCATCTTGGAAGTAGACAGGGTATAAGCCATAGGTATACAATTCGCGGTAGGCTTCATCATAAAGAGAAGTCACATCGCCGTATACATCGGTTTTTTTGTTCTCACGCATCCAACGTTCAAAAGAAAGTTCAGCTGCTTTACGGGTATCGTATAGGCCACCTGGTTTTGACAAATCATTGGCTTCACCGTTAAATTTGTTCCAATAGTTTCCGATACCAGCCAAACGATCTGAGTACATCAAACGAACTGATTCGTCCTGCTTCATGTATTTTTCGTACACGTCCATGATATCGCGGCGCAGGGCAACACGCATCGGGCGCTCTTTGCTACCAAGGTATTTGATGCCTTCGCTGTAAGTGTATCTTGTAGTACGACCTGGATAACCCATGATCATGGCATAATCGCCAGTTTTCATTCCGCCGATGTTGATCGCCAAGTGGTGTTGTGGGTTAAAAGGCTTGTTGGCAGGGGTAAAATCTGCGGGTTTGTTGTTTGCGTTTGCATAAATGCGGAACATGCTAAAGTCGCAGGTATGACGGGGCCAACGCCAGTTGTCGGTCTCACCACCAAATTTTCCTACACTTTCTGGCGGGGTTCCAACCAAACGAATGTCGCGGTATACTTCGTAGTACATCGCCAAGTATTGATTTCCGTTGTAGAAAGAGGAGATTTCCACCACGTAGTTGTTGCGTTCTTCACCCAAACCTGCGATGGCTGCTTCTTTGGCTTTCGCGATTTGGGCCATAACGGCTTTTGCGCGGGAAGCTTCGTCTTGGTTGATGGCGATATCTTTTAGAACAATCGCGGTAACATCTTCGATTTTTTTAAGCAATCCGATATTGAAATTGGCTTTGCGCTCGGCTTGTTGATTGGCAGCCCAGAAACCATTCTTTAGGATGTTGTCTTCATTGGTAGAAAGTTCTTGAATGGCACCATAACCGCAGTGGTGATTGGTGAGGAACAATCCTTGACTCGAGATGACTTCTCCGGT
>CAJBVU010000238.1 GCA_903959115.1 uncultured Bacteroidota bacterium | reverse complement strand
TTGTTCTGAGTGCCGGCACCAAATCGTAGGGGCGCAACCACCAGTGTTGCGGAAGCATAGGCATCGGCCAGGTTGGGTATGAAGCCGGTAACTGAGATTCCATGCCTATTTGCCAGTGCCAATACTTGGGGGACAGGTTTCTGTCCCGCAATCTCAAATACCACTTCCGGAAAATTCTCTTGAATACTTGGGAAAATCTCATCGGCAAAATATTGCACAGCATCTACGTTGGGGGCATAGTCCATGTTGCCGGTAAATAGCATTTTTATGGGTCCATGGTTTTCAGTGGAACGCGGCGCATAGGTTTGCACGTCCACCCCATTTTCCAGTATGCCAATTTTTATTTCAGTATGCAATTCTTGTAGATGTTTTCCATCTTCTGCACTGCAGCAAAGCACTTTGGGGAATTGGGGTAATATCGTGTGTTCGTATTTTGTTAAGCGTTTCGTTTCAAAGGAAAATGCGAGTTTTAAGAGTGGCGAGGTAACATGATTGGCTCGGCGTTGATAGTATAGCGAGATGGCGTCGGGTAAATCAAGCAAAGCCAAGGGCCTGTATTCTGATGGAATTTGCTGTGCCATGCGCAAGTGTTGGACGTGGATGGCTTGGGGTTGGATTTTATCTAGTAGTTGTTTGACTGATTGTTTGAATTTTCTAGAATGAAAGTATCCTACTTGGAGGGGTCTGCCGGGGATAAATAAGGCAATGGCGGTGTGTAGTAGACATTGCCATTTTTTTAGGGGTATGAGTGTTACGGTGGTAAATACTTTCAACAGCGCCTCTTGATAATCTAATTCTTTTTTTGCTTCGTAAAATGTAATAAGGTGGAGTTCGTGCTCTGGTGCCAGACATTGGGCCAAGTTGAAAATTTTGAGTTTGTCGCCACGAAAAGGTGGGTAGGGAATGCGGTTCGCAACAAATACCAATTTCATCACTCAAAGATCGAATTTATCCTTCAATTCCAGCCAATTAGGCGTTCGCGAATATTAATTTTTTGTAAAGAGTTCTAATTGTCTGCAATTGAGCAAGTTGTAATGAGGCCTGTATTTATGAAATCAATCCCTATTTTTTGTGCATGACGTATCTTTGTAGAGTGAAAGGATTGAAGAAAATTGCCTTGTTGGGGTTGATGATTGTTTGTGTAGGATTGAAGGCTCAAGTGAAGAATCAAAATATTACAGATCTGCTTTCGTTACTAGAAACCGACGTGACAGTGGATGAGTCAAAGAAGCGTTTGCTGGCCAACGGTTTTATCAGTAAAGGTGCTGTTGGAAGTAAGCAAGAAAATTTGTTTGGTATGGTTGATAGCATTCCGGTGATTTTGACCTTGCGCAAAACCCATAAAAAGGGAAAAGTATGGGGCTATGAATTGTTGTGGAACAATGCAGAGACGGGTTGGGTAAAGAAGAGAGCTTACATCGATCAATTGGCCAAGTCGATCAATGTTATCAATAAGCAGAATCCATCTTTCTTATTAAAGACATTGCCTCAATATTGTATTGGCAAAGAGGCGGATTGTTTTGCTGATGGCGTGGCGCAATACAAATATAATTGGTATTTCAATAATGAACTCGTACGCATCAAAGAGATGGATATCAAAGTAACGCCAACATTTCAAATTGCAATTTCTATTACAAACAGTTTGATGTTTGCGAAATTGAATTAAAATATTTTAACTGATTACCAGTCTTTGGATTTGGGTTTAATGGCAGCAATCCATTTTTCCGGCAAAATAGACCGCATTATATTTTTTAAGCGATTTGTTGCGCGTAATTTAACGAAGGTGCTGTGCTCTTCGGGGTGATTTTTCCGTTCAGCGAATAAAGTAGAATGGGAATGATTTTGAACTTCGTGTTGGGGTCTGCCATTGGTGTAGTAATACAGCGCCAATGACTTTCTACTCATATGATCAGGACAATTCAAAGGATCTGGATGGCCGTGATAGGAGATATTATTTGTAGAAAATATCGCGAGGGTATTGAATTTAGGCAGGATTTTTTTCACACATTTGTCCATGGTATCATTCCATAATTCGAAATGTCCACCATATTCCTCTTGCCAATCTTTGTTAAGATAAACCAAGACATTTAGTCTTCTGTCTAGTCCCAGTTTGGGATGTTTATTAAAATCAACATGGATCTTTAGCAAGCCGCCTTGTTTAATTTCATGCTGACCACCACCGATGTAATAGGGATCGCTGATTAGCAATTCTTCAATACCTGTAAGTTTTTGCAAAAATTGCAAGAAGGGTTCGGAATTGAGGAAGTGCATGAATTCGCGCGTTGAAGGACCAAAGTCTTGTTCTCCACGACCGGCGAATTTCTTTTCAAAGGGATTTTCGTAATGAATGGTATTACGACTTGATAGGTCCGGGAATTCCGCTAAGACTTCGTCGAGGAATTCCGGATTAAAGAAATCTTCAAAGTAGATGTTTGGGAAGGGGTCGCCTTTTTGGTAATCGTTGGCATGTTTTGATGCCAATTCATCCAACTGGGCTTTTCCTCCAGTAAACAATTTATCTAGCAAGGGAAGAGATTTGGGTAAATTAAAAAAGATTATTTGGTAGTAGTAATGGGAATGATGTATCCAATATTCGCTGTTGGACCAACCCAACTGCTGTAACCCATATCAATATTTACATTGTATTTCTGCAACTGGTAATTGATGCCAATTTCCTTTCTAAGTCTTCCGTTTTCGCGATCACCAAGCAACCAACCTTTACGGAACATACCTACACCGCTATATACAGAGAATGATTCGTTGATACGAATAGTACCACCCAAAAGATCTCTGAAATAGTACGAGGTTTGATCTTCTTGGAATTGGATTCCACCGCGGTATTCCACAGTGTAATAAAAACCCACTCTATCTTTAATTAAATTGTTTACAGCTACGCTGACACGGGGCGCACCAAAATCCTCACGGTGTTGGAATACATATCCCAACTTAGGCACAACCTGTATTTGTGATTTAACACTACCGATTAATACAAAGGCGAAAAGGAAAATGAAAAGCTGAAAATTCTTGTAATTCTTCATGGTTGTAATTTGCATTCGAAGTTAATACAATTAAATTTAAAATCAATCTATAAATAGGGGTTTTACTCTGTAATTACTTGGTGCAGTGTTGGGTAATTTTTGTGGAGCGGAATTTGAAAACCTATGTTTCCAGTAAAGCCAATATTACTCGAAAATCCAACACCTAAACTTAATCCAGAGTTTATGTGATTGTATTGTAATCCAATTTCTTTTCGCAATCCAACGGGTTTTACAATCCAAGGAATGCCACTTCCTTTGGCATTAAATTGGTTGCTAAAAATTCCATCTTGAAATGCACCCATGGCTCCATAAATAGTTAGACAGGGAATTAGTTTTACATTGATGCCCAATAAATCTTTTTTGTAGGATTGCGACTCGGTGTAGCTGTTTTTGTCGAACGGCATAATTGCCCCACGATTTTCAAAAGTGTAATTGAATCCAATGCGGTCGTACAAGACA
>CAJBVU010000237.1 GCA_903959115.1 uncultured Bacteroidota bacterium | reverse complement strand
TCCATTGGAAAAAGGCTATGGTGTTACCATTGGAAATGCAATGCGCAGAATTCTCCTTTCATCCTTGGAAGGTTATGCCATCACCTCTATTAAAATTCAGGGTGTAGACCACGAATTCAGCACTATCAAAGGTGTAACTGAAGACGTAGTTGAGATGGTATTGAATATGAAGCAAGTTCGTTTCAAAGCCAATTCTTCAACCGAAGAGCAGGAGAAAATCTTCATCAGTGTAAAAGGCAAAGATCAGTTCTTAGCTGGGGACATCGGACGTTATACAAATGCGTTTAATATCCTTAATCCTGAGTTGGTAATCTGTAACATGGAGCCCACCGTTAATTTGGAGTTGGAAATCACCGTTGGAAAAGGTCGTGGTTATGTACCTGCCGAAGAAAACAAAGTGAAAGACGCCCAAATCGGAACCATCGCAATTGATTCTATTTATACGCCAATCCGTAACGTGAAGTATAGCGTTGAAGATTTCCGTGTAGAGCAAAGAACCGATTACGAGAAATTGGTTATGGAGTTGAGCACAGACGGTAGTATTCATCCTGAAGAAGCCATGAAAGAGGCTGCTAAGATTTTGATTCAGCACTTTGTATTGTTTAGCGACGAGAACATTATGCCTGAGTCTAAAGCCAGCAAAGCAGTTGAAGAAGTTGATGAAGGATTCTTGTCGATGCGCAAAATCTTGAAAACTCCATTGGCTGATCTTGACCTTTCTGTTCGTGCATACAATTGTTTGAAAGCAGCAGAGATCAGAACATTGGGTGAGTTGGTTAACTACCATATCGACGATTTGTTGAAGTTTAGAAACTTCGGTAAGAAGTCGTTGTCAGAATTAGAAGAGTTTGTTCGTGAAAAAGGCTTGCACTTTGGAATGGACGTTGCTAGATACAACATTAACGAAGATTAATTAAGAGATGAGACACGGAAAAAAATTCAATCACTTAGGAAGAACAGCCTCTCACCGCGCAGCTATGCTGTCGAATATGGCCTCTTCTTTGATTATCCATAAGCGTATCGTGACAACTGTTGCTAAAGCAAAAGCGTTGCGTGTTTACGTTGAACCTATTATTACTCGTAGTAAAGAAGCTACTACCCACAACTATCGTACTGCATTTTCTTATTTGCAAGACAAAGTTGCAGTAACTGAATTGTTCACTGTAGTAGGTGGTAAAGTTGCAAGTCGCCCAGGTGGTTACACTCGTATTTTGAAAACTGGCAATCGTGCTGGTGACAATGCGGAAATGGCCATGATCGAATTGGTTGACTTCAATGAGTTCTTCGAAGGATTCAACGAGGATAAGAAAAAGTCTACTACTCGTCGTTCTCGTCGTGGTGGTGCATCAACGCCAAAAGCAGCTGCTCCAAAAGCAGAAGTTGCTGAAGCTGTTGTTGTTGCCCCTGCAATTGAAGATTCCGTTGTTGAAACTGTTGTTGCTGAGGAAGTTGTTGCTGAAACTGTTGCTGAAGTGGCCGCAGAAGAAGTTGCCTCTCCTGAAGCACCTGCTGATGAAACTCCAGAAGCACCTGCTGCTGAAGAAGCTTCTGAGGAAGAAACAAAGTAATAATTTATTCTACTAAATAAAAAAGGCCACCCATTTGGGTGGCCTTTTTATTTGATAGCATCTCTAGTTTCAAGATACTTAGATTCAAAGTTTACTTTTATTGTAGGTATCTAACATCGTAATGAATTATCAAATACTAATGTGGTCCGTTGTGTCTAGGGATTAATCTTTAGATTTCCCCTGAAGAATATCTTCGGTAATACCCAACTCTGCAAGGATATGGTCGGCCTTGGATACATATTTCATTACAAACAGAGCATAACGGATATCGCAACCAATGGAACGACTGTAATTTTCATTCCAAGCGTAATCGTTGATTGTGGCGGTGAAGCTTCGGTCGAAGTTTATGCCAATTAATTCCCCGCGATTGTTCAAGACCGGAGATCCACTATTTCCGCCTGTAGTATCCAGATTATATAGCATTCCAACAATTACTTTGCCGGTTTCTGGGTCTTTAAACACTGGTGCGATGTCCTTAATTTTCAAGTTGTCCGCAACTACGCTCGGCAATCTATAGTCGGGACGCGTATTTGCCTTTTCGAATACACCATCCAAATAGGTATATGGCTTGTGGATTTCGCCGTCATTTGGGCTGTATCTTCTTATATATCCATAAGTGAGGCGTAATGTTGAATTGGCGTCCGGAATGAATTGTGTGGCTTTGAAGTCTCTACGCATATCTAAATACACCGGCATTGCGGCTTTGATTATCTCTTCGATTTTTGCGGTTTGGGTGCTTACGGGTCCGGTGATTCGATTGACTAAACGACCCCATTGACTCAAAGCGTCTTCCTTACAAATGGATTTGTCCCACCATTTTGTGTTGAATGTTATTTGATTCGCTTCTGTTATTGTGTTAGCGGCGGATTTTGCCGCATCGGCGATGGCCTTAATTTCGGAAATCTGATTGATGCGTGTTTGCGTTGCTGCCTTTTTAGCCCATATTCCCGGTGATTGTCCTTTGAGCATGACTTTCAATCGGCTGTTGAAGTAGTCTTGATTGTCGCCAAACATGTTGCTCTGATGATATTTTTGAGCAATTTGATCCGTATTTTTCATCAGTTCGATACCTTCAATTGCCATTTTTACAAGTACGCGTTGTTCGAGTTCCTGATTTAGTGGAATTTCGATTGTCCCCAATTGCTTGCTTAGACTCGTTAAGATGGCCTTTTTTGCATCTGCCATATTGGTTGTCTTGTAGGCGATACTACTGGCATTGGTTTTTTGTGCGTTGTTGGCAAGAATAGCCCATTGCATACGAGCATTTTCAATGGCTGCAATTGCATAGCTGTATTTACTTTGGTTATTGGTGAATTGCGTCCAATATCTCACATCCTTTGTTGCAGTTTTGATGTCCCATTGATTTCTTAATGTGTCGATTGCCGCTACACCCATTTGTTGGTATCGAGGTTGCTTTTTTGCCCAATTTCGCATTTCAAGTTCTTCGTTGTTTCGCGCATTTACCAGTTGGGTTCTGCGCAGTCCTTGTATTTTACCGCGATAATTCTTTTCTACGTTCTCCAAACTCTGGACGTCGCCGGCGAAAGCCAATCGTTCTGCTTCATTGTTTTTGGTGATATCTTTGATCTGCGATAGGTACCAAGCGTAGAATCCTTGAACTTTAGGGAGATTCACGTTCTCTTGGAAAGCCAAGTAGGGGGCAGTTTCGTTTCGGAAGGTTCTTCCTGGATAGCCCATTATAAAGACAAAATCGCCTTCTTTGGTGCCTTTTGGATTGATTTTTAATGTTTTGGCCGGTGTGTAAGGTACGTTCTCTTTGCTAAATGAGGCGGGTTTTCCGTCTTTTCCCACATATACTCTTACCAAACTGAAATCGCCATTATGTCGTGGCCACTCCCAATTGTCTGAATCACCACCAAACTGTCCGATCGTTACTGGTGGTGCCAATACCAATCTCACGTCCTTAAGAAAAATATAGCGGAATAGGGTGTATGTTTTACCGACAAACATTTCTGAGATTTCGATGCTTTTTTCTGGGTGTTTTGCGGATTCTGCAGCTACAATTTTTCCAATATTCAGTTTGATTTTGGTGGCTCTTTCACTTGGGGATGTATTTTCATCGATGTCTTGAAGTACCATTGCCGAAACATCTTCGTAACTCTCAGTTATTTTGCATGGCATGTTAATGGGGATTTCCTTTTCCTTTGTTTGGGCTACAAATCCATTTTCGAGATAGTTGTTTTCTACCGTACTCGCATCGGCCACTCCGCCGTAAACACAATGGTGGTTTGTGATGATCAATCCTTCTTTGGAGATGAAACTTCCGGTGCAACCGCCCACTTTTACCAGCGCGTTGGTAAGGCTGAGTCCGTTTGGGTTGAATATGTCTTCCCCTTCAAGTTTGAGGCCTGCGTTTTTTAAGTCAGTTATGTTGACATAATTCAAAGGAAACATCCCTTCTTCAGGTTTGTGCGATTGGAATACGAAAGCAACCAAAGCCAAAGCGAGGGTTGTAGGCGCCATTGATTTTGCAAATTTCACGACAGTGTTTCTCATGTTTGGCAAATCTACCAAATTCTATTGGGAGTCTTAGCATATTGCTATCGGAAGGCTTTACCTTTGTAGGGCATGTTTTCACAGTTTGTTTTTGTTGGATTATTCTTTGTTGTACTCATGATTGGAATGCTCTGGGATTTGGGCGTTTTTTCAAAGACTACGGAAGTTGAGGTAACTGCCAAGCAGGCAATAAAGCACTCTGCGGTTTGGTTTAGTATTGGTCTCTTGATGACAGTGGCTGTGTATTTTTTTCACGGGCAGTTACATCAAATTGCTACGTTACAGGATTTGCATCATTATGCAATTGAATATCGCGTTGATATCGATTTGGGTAGAGGGTTTGAGTATGCGATGGCCGACTTTTCTAGAACCTCATCAATTAGCTATCTGAGTGGATTTTTGTTGGAATATGCCTTGAGCGTTGATAATCTATTTGTGATTTTATTAATATTTCAGTCCTTCAAGATGAATGGTCAAAATCAGAAGCGCATTTTGATTTGGGGTGTTATAGGAGCTATTGTACTGAGATTCTTCTTTATATATTTAGGTACAGAAATGGTTAGTCGATTCGCCTGGGTGATGTATTTGTTTGGCGCATTTTTGATTTATAGTGGATTTAAGATGTTAACTGCGGGAGACGAAGATTCTTTCGATACGGTGAATCACCCTGTGATACGTTTTACCCGCAGGTGGTTTAGGATTTGGGATAAAGACCCTGATGAAACTCGCTTCTTTGTGAGGAATGAAGGCTTGTTATACGTTACGATTCCATTTCTGGTATTGATCATTGTAGATGTTACCGATGTGGTTTTCGCGGTGGATAGTGTCCCAGCGGTATTTGGTGTAACCACGGATCCATATTTGGTATTTTTCTCAAATATTTTTGCTGTGATGGGTCTTAGGTCGCTTTACTTTTTG
>CAJBVU010000236.1 GCA_903959115.1 uncultured Bacteroidota bacterium | reverse complement strand
CGCCATATGAACCTAGAGGTTGTCAACGTGGTATTTCTTATTCATGGTACTTGTATAGTCCGATTCGTGTAAAATATCCTATTATTAGAGGTGCATTAATCGACCTTTTCAGAGAAGAAAAGAAAAAATGTGGTGGTGATCCTGTTTTAGCTTGGGCAAATTTACAAGCGGATGATACAAAACGTAAAAGATATCAACGTGCACGAGGTAAAGGAGGGTTCCGTAGAGCTAAATGGGATGAGGTTATTGAGTTAATAGCTGCTTCAAATATTTACACTGTTCAAAAATATGGTTCTGACCGAATTATTGGTTTTGCTCCGATCCCTGCAAAAAGTATGTTGAGTTATGCATCTGGTGCACGTTACTTGCAGCTTATGGGAGCGGTTAACTTATCATTCTATGATTGGTATTGTGATTTACCAAATGCATTCCCTGAAATTTGGGGTGAGCAAACAGACGTTTGTGAATCCGCAGACTGGTTCAAATCGAAATTCATTGTTTCGATGGGTGCGAATCTTGGTATGACGCGTACACCGGATATTCACTTCTTCTCAGAAGCACGTCACAACGGTACAAAAACAGTTGTAATGGCTCCCGATTTCAACATGGTTGCAAAGCATGCGGATCAATGGATTCCTGTGCATGCTGGTTCTGATGGTGCATTCTGGATGGCTGTTACACATGTTATTCTTCAAGAGTACCATGTAAACAGACAGGTTCCATACTTCATGGATTACGTGAAGAAATTTACAGATTGTCCTTTCTTAGTTCGTTTGGATAAAGATGGTGAAAAATTGGTTCCAGGAAGAATGGTTCGAATCAATGAAGTTTCTGATTTTAAAGAAGCTGAAAATGGAGAATGGAAATTCTTAAACTTTGATGCGAATACAGGTGGTTTGATTTCTCCAATGGGTACAATGGGGTATAGATGGCAAGAGAAAAAAGGCCAATGGAATTTGTTTCATAAAGATGGTGAAACTGGAAAAGACTATGACCCAGAATTATCATTGTTAGAGAAACACGATGATGTACTTCAAGTAGAATTTACTGAATTTGGTTTAGATAAAAAAGCGCTTAGAGGAGTTCCTGTTCGTTATATTACAACTAATACAGGAGAAAAGATTCCAGTAACAACAGTATATGACTTAACAATGGCTCAATATGGTGTTGGTCGTGGTTTGGCTGGTGAATATCCTACATCTTTCGATGATAAAGATGCTGCTTATACTCCGGCTTGGCAAGAGATATTTACTGGCATCGGACGTAAAGAAGTAATTCAACTTGCTCGAGAATGGTCAAGTACGGCTGAGACTACTGAAGGTGCGTGTATGGTGATTGTTGGGGCAGGTATTAATCACTGGTTCCATGAAAATTTGATGTATCGTTCAGCAATTATGGCTCAAATGCTTACAGGTTGTAATGGTAAGAATGGTGGTGGTATGAATCACTATGTTGGTCAAGAGAAATTAGCGCCAATGGATTCATGGTCAACCATTATGAGTTCTAAAGATTGGGATACAGCACCCCGTTTACAACAAGGTCCAATTTGGCACTATATTAATTCATGTCAATGGAGATACGATGGAAATCAAAAATTCTATAACTCTTCACCTGATAATAAATTAGCAAATATGCACTCTGCTGACTGGGCGGTAATGGCTGTTCGAAATGGATGGATGCCATATTATCCTCAGTATAGTAAACGTAACTTTGATATTGTATCAGATGCGCAAAAAGCTGGTTGCACTACTGAAGATGAAATGAGAGCACACATTGTTGCTCAAATTAAATCAGGTGAATTGAAACACGCTATTGTTGAGCCGGACGAAGAGGTTAACTTCCCAAGAGTATGGTTTATTTGGAAAGGCAATGCAATTGGTACTTCAGCCAAAGGACATGAGTATTTCTTAGATCACTACCTAGGTACACATACGAATAAAATTGCGGATGAAGTAGCAGGAGATATGGTTCATGATATTGCTTACAAAGGTAAGGAGGCTCCAAAAGGGAAAATGGATTTAGTGATCGATATCAACTTCCGTATGGATACTTCAGCTTTGTATTCTGATATTGTTTTGCCAACAGCTTCGTGGTATGAAAAAGCAGATATCAACTCAACTGATATGCACTCTTTCATTCACCCGCTTTCTGAAGCAATTCCTCCAGTTTGGGAGTCTAAAACGGATTGGCAGATTTTCCAAGAACTTGCATTGAAAGTTCAAAATATGTCTAAAAAATATTTGCCAACTCCAATGTTAGATGTGGTGAATGTTCCATTGTCTCATGACTCTAAGGATGAAATTACGCAATCACGTCTTCAAGATTGGAGTAAAGGTGAGTGTGAACCGATTCCAGGAAAAACAATGCACAAAATCGTCTTCAAGGAAAGAGATTATACGAAAATCTATGACAAGTTTATTACTTTAGGTGAAGGTGTTGCGAAGAACGGATTAGGAGCGCACGGTAATCATTACAAATGTGCAGACGTGTATGATGAAATGCTTCAGAATAAAGAACATGTTATTCGATTGGCGGATGGGAAAGAATATCCTTCGTTAAAAGGGGATGTTGAAGCAATCGATGCGATTTTGAAATTATCAACCCTTACAAACGGTAAATTGACCAAACGTGCATACGAAAATATGTCGGAGATTATTGGGAATGAAGATATCGCAAAATTAGGAGATGGCTACGAACAGATATCAATGGAATATCGAGATCTTCAAGCGCAACCGAAACGATATAATTCTTCACCACTTTGGTCTGGTTTAATGCATGAAGGTAGAACATATGCGGCGTATACGTACAATGTAGATATGTTTGTGCCATGGAGAACTTTGACAGGTCGTCAACACTTCTACTTAGATCACGATGCTTATATCGCGTTTGGTGAGCACCTTTCAACATACAAACCATCACCGACTCCCGAAGCATATGGAGATTTAAGAAAAACTGTAAATGATGGTCATGCCAAAATGTTAAACTGTTTAACACCTCATGGTAAATGGCATATTCACTCTACTTATGGGGATACCTTGAGAATGTTGACGCTGTCAAGAGGTAATGAGCCTTGTTGGTTAAGTGAAGAAGATGCAGCTGAATTAGGTATTAAAGACAATGATCACGTGGAAGTTTATAATGACCATGGTGTATATGTAGCTAGAGCTTGTGTGAGTGCTCGTATTCCAAAAGGTGTTTGTATTGTTTACCATGCTGTTGAAAGAACGTATAATATTCCAAAATCTCAAATTAGAAGAGGTGAACATGGTGAATCAAGACGTGGAGGAATGAATAACTCATTCACCAGAGTACACTTGAAACCTAATTTAATGTGTGGTGGTTATGGCCAATTTACATATCACTTCAATTATTGGGGACCTGTTGGTGTAAACCGTGATACACATGTATTGGTTAGAAAAATGCATGTTGTAGAGTATTAATAGTTAGTTGTAGAATATTAAAAATTCATAGATATGAATATTAGAGCACAAGTTTCAATGGTTTTTCATCTCGATAAATGTATCGGATGCCATACTTGTTCGGTCGCATGTAAAAATGTTTGGACTGATAGACGAGGAGCTGAATATATGTGGTGGAATAATGTTGAAACAAAACCAGGAACTGGGTACCCAACAAAATGGGAAGACCAAGAAATATATAAGGGCGGTTGGGAAAAAAATGGTGAATCTGTTTCTTTAAAAGGAGCAGGTAAATTGAAAGGATTGAAAAATATCTTTCATAATCCAAATATGCCAACACTAGAAGATTATTACCACCCTTGGGCATACAAATACAGTGATTTGTTTACTGCACCGGAAGGTAATGACCAACCAATTGGACGTGCGGTTTCTTTAGTGACAGGTGAGCCAATCGACATTAAATCAGGTCCGAACTGGGATGATGATTTAGGTGGTTCACCAGATTACGCTAGAAAGGATGTCAATTTCAAAGATTTGTCAGGTCAAGATCAGGAAGCAATGTTTCAACTTGAGCAAATGACAATGATGTATTTACCAAGAATTTGTAATCATTGTTTGAATCCAGCATGTGTTGCTTCTTGTCCATCAGGGGCTCTTTACAAAAGAGGTGAAGATGGTGTTGTTTTGATTAATCAAGAGCGTTGTCGAGCATGGAGAATGTGTGTAACTGCATGTCCTTACAAGAAAAGTTATTATAACTGGCATACCGGAAAATCAGAAAAATGTATTCTGTGTTACCCAAGACTTGAGTCAGGTCAAGCACCGGCATGTATGCATTCTTGTGTTGGAAGAATTCGATATTTGGGTGTGATGCTGTATGATGCAGATCGAATTGAAGAAGTAGCAGCATCTGAAGATAAGGATTTATTGCACAATCAATTGGGGATTTATTTGAATCCAAATGATCCACATGTGATTGAAGAAGCGCGTAAAAATGGTATCCATGATTCGACTTTGAAAGCGGCTCAAAATTCACCGGTGTATAAATTTGTAAAAGAATGGGAGATTGCTTTGCCGCTTCACCCAGAATTTAGAACGCTGCCTAATTTGTTTTATGTTCCGCCAATGTTGCCTGCAATGGCCCAGGTTGATGAAAAAGGTTTATATGAAACAACTTCTACGGAAATGTTCCCAGGTATAGACCAGAATCGTATGCCAATGAAATATTTAGCATCATTATTTTCAAATGGTGATACGACTGTTATTGCTGGAGTGTATGAGAAGCTACTTAGCGTTAAATTGCACAGAAGAAATGCAACAGTTGGTGATACATCCGAAGAAAATCTGAAAAATCTTATGGCAAAATCTAAAATTGGACCTGAGACTGCAGATGCCATATTTAGACTTACTTCTTTAGCAACGTTTGAGGAGCGTTTTGTAATTCCACCAGCGCATAGAGAAGAATCTATTGAGATGCTTGAAGCAACTGCTGATGCTAAAGGTGAAACAGGTTTTGGATTTAAAATTAGACCTAAACGAGGTTTGTAATATTTCGCTTTTATGAAAACTAGAGAGCAATATATATCATTAGCAAATCTTTTCAGATATCCTGATGAAGATTACAAGAAAAATGTATCAGAGTGCGCTAAAATGCTAAAGGAAAACTATCATGAAGCATACTCAGAGATACTTCCTTTTGTTCAATTCGTAGAGGCAAATGGCCTCTACGAAATTGAGGAAGTTTTTGGTAAGACATTTCACATTCAAGCAATTTGTTTTCTTGATTTAGGTTACGTGCTTTTTGCTGAAGATTACAAGCGTGGAGAATTTTTGGTAAAAATGAAAGATGAGCAAAGACGTGCAAACAATGATTGTGGAGACGAGCTTGCTGATAATTTACCGAATGTTCTGACTTTAATGGCGATTATGAAAGATGAGGAATTTTTAGGAGAATTCGCTGTTAGAATTGTTGAGCCTTCTCTTGAAAAGATGCTTGCTGAATTTGATCAAGCAAGAATGGAACTGAAAGATAAGGTAAGAAAAAAGAAACAAAAAGTTATTCTTTTAGAAGACATGCAAAACAAAAATATTTTTCAATACGCAATTAAAGCTCTTTGGTTGGTTGTGAAGGAAGATTTTAAATCAATTAAATATAATGACCCGGAAATTGTTCCAACGATTGGAGGAAATTTCCTTAAAAGCTGTAATACAGGTTGTTCTACAGCGCCAAAACTGGAAAAAACAAATTAATATGGTACGTTTAGAAGAAAATAGAAAATTATATTCAACTGGATTAGTTGGGTTAATTGAAAAGAAAAAATCATCGGTTCTTATGGTTCTGATGGCAATCTTTTTGTTTGTTATTACTAATAATGGACATGCCGCGACCGGAAAAGAAATTTATGACAAAATGTGTATGTCTTGTCATAGTTTGTCTGATAAGGTATTAATGGGACCTGGATTAGCTGGGGTTCATGAACGTCGCTCAGAGGAGTGGATTGTGAATTGGGTAAAAGATTCTCAGGGAATGGTCAAAGCAGGCGATAAAGATGCTGTAGCATTGTTTGAGAAATTTAACAAAGTGCCAATGCCAAGCTTTTCTCAATTGACTGATGAAGAAATTATAGGATTTATTCAGTTTGTTAAGGATAATGAGGTTAAACCATCGGAAAACACAGCAGCGGCTGATCCATCTGCAGATGCGACTAAACAGCCAGTAGTAGAACCAGGGATTTTGGATACCAAAATAAATGGG
>CAJBVU010000235.1 GCA_903959115.1 uncultured Bacteroidota bacterium | reverse complement strand
TAACGCTTGAACTAGGTGGCGGATTGGTGGGGTATTATGGCGGATTTAAATATGCCTTTCACAATAATTCAATATCGTCCAAAATGGATTTGTATACAGGTTTATTGTTTGCGAGGAGTCCGGGTAGTTCTAAGTATCTGTTCGATGGAGAAATGGAAAATAGACTTTACTTGCCACTCGGATTTAGAAAGCAAAAAGGGAATTTCTTTTTCAGCCCTGAAGTAGCGATGAATTGGTATACAAATAGGACCAACCCATATAAGTCTGATTTTGTTAGTTACTTTGGATATCAAATTGGAATGATATTTTAAATTGGCATGCAAAAAATGACTAAGTTACATTTGGTTATGGGGTTAGCAGTGGGTTTGCTCCTGACGTCTTGCTCGGTTTCACAGCGATATCACCACCGCGGGTTGAGTATCCAATGGAGATCTGTCGGAAAGCAGGTTTCCAATAAAATACAAGCCTCCAAACCCAAGACAACGGAAGATCGCACCAACACCAAAGAAATGGAAACGATAGGGTCGGTGACAAAAGATGCCCATGACGCCGGTAGTGAATTTTCAGTTTCTTCTAGAGTAAACTCCGCTCAATTTGAAGCCATTCATTTTTCAGAATTCATACCAAAAGTCACGGAAATAGCTGTGGGTAAGCCCTTTTCGATGGAAGTGTCCAAGACCAAATTTCAACCCATCCATGAGTTTCAGAGGAAATTAAAGCCGCCGATGACATATGAAAATTCCAATAAATTCCGTCATATGGCCAATAAATCGTTGATATTCGCTTTACTCTGCTTAACCCCGTTAATCCTATTTTTTATATTTCAATTGTTATCCATTTACTATGGCATCAAAGCAATAAAACACATTCCAAAGGGCCACAAGGATCGCAACAATGCCTACGCCGGTATTGCCCTCAGCATTTTTCTTTTGGCGATTGCCATCTGTTTTTGGCTGTTCGCAGCAGGCTGGGGGAGGTTATGACTTGAAGATTGGTTACCTAAAACTTTACCATCAAACCAATTTCAAGATTGATGGTGTTCATGGGTTGGAGATGTCTGTCGTAAGTCCCCCACACCCCGGCAACAACTCATTTCCATGGACCCACGGGAGCTGTTTTGATGGGTGACAATCCAATTATAACGGAATGCGTATAGATTTAGTTGGAGAGTGTGACTAACCAACTCGTTTATTTCCTCAATTACAAAAATCAAATCGAGTAAAACGGGAATTAGTAATATTCATTAATTCAATCCACAAAAAGGAATACAACCCAATTTATTGGGCCTTTTTTTACAAAATCAATGACGGATTTTTTGTTGTATCAGTTTGTACAACGCAAAAAAGGCAACAAATAGGGTCCATCCGGGTATCGGGAATAGGATGGCTAATAGCCACTTTTCTCTTTTCGATAGTTGAGTTTCAGGGAGCAGACTTTTTAGTTTCAACATGGAAAACGATGATTGATTCGTTATTCAAAAATTCACTTTCAGTGTTTTCTTGCTAAGTGCCGGCTGTGAATTTTCATTTATTTTTTCGGTAATTTTTGACACGGAATTAATATTTGATTAACAATAGGGCTCTTACTTGCCGTGGATGGCTAAGAAAAAGAAAGCGTTAACCCCAGATCAAAAACGGAAGATTTTCATTTTAGATACCTCCGTTATCTTACACGATCACCAAGCAGTAAATCAATTTGAGGAACATGATGTTGCCATTCCCATTAGTGTGTTAGAAGAACTGGATTCTTTCAAGAAAGGCAACGATACAATCAATTTTGAGGCAAGGCAATTTATTCGTTTCGTAGATAAACTGTCGGAGGGCAACTCCCTCAATCAGTGGATTCAATTGTCGTCAGAAAAGCCCAGTTGCTTCACCGTGGTGATGCAAGAATCTGGCACCGAGGAGCAAAATGCGGTGAAGATTTTTGGCGATAGAAAAGCAGATCACCTAATCCTGAATGCAGCCCTATTCATCAAACAAGAGTATTCAGACAGGCCCGTGATTCTGGTTACCAAGGATGTCAACCTGCGACTCAAAGCGCGATCGTTGAACCTGCAGTCTGAAGATTATGAAACCGGAAAAATTCAAAATTTAGAGGGATTGTATCGCGGTATTGCTCAGCTGGATCTAGAGGAATCGGAAATGATCGATAGAATTCATCAAATGGAATCAGTTCATTATTCCAACGTGATGCAATCGGAGCCCTATAACAATCATTATTTTATCATCAAAAACCATCGCAGCAGTACTTTGGCCTATTACAATCCGGAAACCAAAAATTTGGAAAGGGTAGAGAAACGACATGCTTATGGGATCAAGCCCCGGAATGCCGAGCAAACTTTTGCTATGCATGCGTTATTTAACAACAACATCAAATTGGTGACCATTCAAGGAGTTGCAGGTACCGGTAAAACCCTTATTGCCCTGGCGGCGGCACTTGAACAAAGAAGCAATTTTCGACAGATTTACCTTGCGAGACCCATCGTTCCATTGAACAACAAAGACATCGGATTTCTTCCAGGCGATATCAAAGCGAAAATCAACCCCTACATGGAGCCGCTTTGGGATAATTTGAAGGTGATTCAGAATCAATACTC
>CAJBVU010000234.1 GCA_903959115.1 uncultured Bacteroidota bacterium | reverse complement strand
TCGCACGCAGCAGTTGATTCCAAACCGCTTGCGCAAGTTGTAAACATCGCCGATTGGACTTAATGCGCCACACAAATCACCGTAAAGTGTGCTGTATCCCACGCTTAATTCACTTTTGTTGCTTGTATTGAGGAGTATATATCCCAGTTTGTTGGAAATCGCCATCAACAGCACAGCTCTAGATCTAGCCTGGAGGTTTTCTTCGGCTAGATTGAATGGCTTCCCTTGAAATACAGGTTGAAGCGCATCAAGATAGGTATCGTAAATATTTGTAATCGGAATGGTGATGGCCTCATTGCCCAAATTGTCGCTCAGTAATTGCGCGTCTGCAATACTATGATCGCTGCTAAACATAGATGGCATAAGAACGGGGTGAACATTCTCAGCACCCAATGCTTCCGATGCCAATGCTTGAATCACCGCACTATCGATTCCGCCAGAGGATCCTAAAATCGCCTGTTGGAATCCCATTTTATTGAAATAATCTTTAATACCAAAGACGATGGCTTTATACAACTGCGCGGTATCGTCGGTATCCAAGGGCACGGAATTCCCCATCGCAAATTTTCCATTTTCGAAAGATGCGTAACTTACGTTTTCTTCAAAACTTGGGGCTTGCAGGACTACTTCGCCGTTGCCGTTGATTGCGCGACTTGAGCCATCGAACATGAGTTCGGTATGGGTACCTACTTGATTTACATAAAGTACTGGAAGGTCGAATCGCGATGCTTGTCCGCCAAATACCCGATTTCTCAGCGATTGCTTGCCCAAGTTAAACGGCGATGCGGCTGGATTGATAATGAGCTCGGCGCCTAAGTCTTTCAATGCTTGACCTGGGCTTACTAAATATTCAAAGTCGTTGTAGACATCCCACAAATCTTCACAAATGGCAATGCCAATTTTTACGCCTTTATATTCAATGATTTGAGATGTGGATTCGGGCTCGAAATACCGACTTTCATTGAACACATCGTAAGTGGGGAGGAGTGTTTTTGCGATGGTGTGTTGGATGCGACCGTTGTACATCACGCAGGCCACATTTTGCAATTTTCTGCCTTTATTGGGGTTTCGAATCACACCGCCAACGATTGCCGCTATGCCCTCGCAAGCTCGGGCTATGGCCTCCAATGCATGTTCACATTTTTCAATGAAATAGGGATAGTCTAGAAGATCATCGGGCATGTAACCACATACCGACAACTCCGAAAAGACAACCAAATCTACTTTGTCTTGTTTGGCTTGGAAAATGACATCGGCCATTTTCGCAGTATTAGACTCAAAATCGCCAATGGTAAAGTTGAGTTGGGCCAGTGCGATTTTTAACCCCGCCATGACTCAATTAGAATAGGATACCTGCTTGGATGGCAAGTAAATTAGATTTTCCCGTGATAGTTGGGTCCTTGAAGAAGTTGTTGATCGCATTGTCGAAACGCAAGCCTGCAGTAAACATCGTACTGCCTGTTAATTTGTATTCAACCCCCACGCCCATAATTACTGGGAAACGGAAAGATGCGATGTTGTCCTGGAATGCATATTCCTTCTCTCCTTTTGCGCTTCCAGCTACCGTTGTTCCGGTAAATTGGTATACGTCATCGTCGATGTTGTTGGGGTCGTGTGATGTGATTCCCTTATTCGCTGGGTAAATCGCATTGCCATCAACAATCGTAGTTGAGAGCTTGCTTTTCATCATAAAAGAAGGTGCCAAACCAAATTGGAAGTAGTATTTCATGTTTCCAATTTCATCCGTTTTCATTTTTACGCTTAAAGGGATTTGCAGGTATTGGGTGTTGTATTTAAAATTTACTTTTCCCGCTGCGTATTTTAATGTGTCGAATTTGCCAGTAGAACCAGTTTGAGGAACTACATTCTTTAATTCGGTATTGCTTTTGGCCAACACCGGAATCGTAGAAACCGATAATTCCGTCGCCAACCAATAGTTTGTGCTTTTGAACATAGCAAAATCGGCGGTAACTCCGTAAGAGAATCCGAGTCCAAGGCCATCGTTCGACATCGACCCTTTTTGGATGTTGATCCAGCTAAAATTGGGGCTAACGCGCAAACCCATCTTTAAGTTGGGGGCGGTTTGAGCAGTTAAATTTGCAAAACCTGCAAATAGCAAGGTAGCAGCTATGGCAAAAGAAGTGTTTCTTTGTAGTTTCATACGTTTCATGCAAAAAAACAACAATCATACCATTAACTGTAGTTGGATTTATCCCCTTTTTGTGGTGATTCTAATTTCTTGTACACCTAAGAGGCAAGCGGCACCGGTAAAATTGGAATATTCCGACTTTGCGATGGAGTTAGATGGTCTGCGTACCAAGGGTTGTGGCGCTTCCGATGTTGTTGCATTGCGCAATAAATATGGTCGTTTTTTCTCCCTTTGGATGTATGAAGTGATGGATTTTGGTCGTTTCGGCCCCATATCAGACACAGCAAGAGCGCAGTATTTGCAATATTGGTTGCTACAGAATACGCCGGTTTTTAAAGCGGTAAATTCTCATTATAAGAAAAATACCCAATGGAAGTTGGATCTTGAGCAGGCTTGGGGCAATTTGCAACAAGAAATTCCTGGAACGCCGCAGGCCAACGTCTATGGTTACCTTTCTCAATTCAGCAATTACAACACATTCGTTGATACTTTTATCAATCCCAAATCGCATCACCAAGAAGTGATTTTGGCTTTTAGCGAAGAAATGTTTCTAAACGATACTTTTCCGGCGTATGCGCTATTAGAGATGCCTCCATTTTTCAATCGATACAATGGCAGCGACCAAGTGGCGTCTCAGTTGATGTGGAATTATCTGAAAATGCGTTTTGAGCCGACGCATAAGCGCAGTAATATGTTGGAAGAGATGATGTTTCAAGGGAAATTGTGGTATAGCTTGATGGCCTTGTTTCCCGATCGGAATCCATGGGAATTGTTGGGATACGACGAAAAGGAATGGAAGTGGATGATGAAGGAAGAAGGTCAGATC
>CAJBVU010000233.1 GCA_903959115.1 uncultured Bacteroidota bacterium | reverse complement strand
GTAATTTCTACCCTATTCCAATTCTATTATTTACTGCTGCTACCCCTTGTGGTGGGCCTATTGCTTTTGGCCTTTCTGTACACCGAAAAGAGCTTGCTTTTCTTTGGTGCTTTAGCCCCGCTGAGTATCAACTTCGATAACGTAGGCGGCGGACTCGGGTTGGCTTTGCCCACAGAGCCCCTGTTTATTTTGATGTTCCTGTTCATCACTTTTCGATGGCTCATCAAACCCGATTTCCGACTGGAAATGCTCAGTCATCCGATCAGCATCGCCATTTTGGCCTACCTGCTGTGGATGTGGATTGCCACGATTTTTAGTACGATGCCCATAGTAAGCGTCAAATTTGTGATGGCACGAACCTGGTATATTGTTCTGTTTTATTTCACCTGCCTTTCTATATTTTCAAACTTCAAGAACATCCATTGGTTCTTTAAAGCCTTTACAATAACCACATTGGGACTGGTGATTTTCACCCTAACCAAACACGCCGCCGATGGGTTTATCCGAAGCAGCAGCTATGGGATTTCATGGCCGTTTTTTCCAGATCACGGAATGTATGCGGCAGCCATTGCTTTTGCTGTTTCGATCTTGTTTATCTATGCCTTTGCGGGTCGACATTTTGGCATTTCGTTGCCCTTTGCACCCTTCCTCGTTTTTCTTTTGGCGATCCTTATTTTTGGCATTGTGGTGAGCTATACCCGCGCCACTTGGCTCAGTTTGGTGGCCGCCATTGGCGTTTATGCCGTGTTAAAAATGCGCATCAAATTCTCTTGGATTTTATTGGTTCTTTTTGGCGCTTTCGCCTACGGAATCATCAATCAAGAAAAGATATTGTACGATCTTGAGGCCAACAAACAGGGCAGTAGCGACGATATTGAAGGGCACGTGAAATCGGTTTCAAACGTTACAACGGATCCATCCAATTTGGAAAGAATCAACCGATGGAAATGTGCTGCGAGGATGGTTTCGGAACGACCTCTATTCGGGTTTGGGCCGGGCACCTATGTATTTAAATATAGCCCCTTCCAAAAGAGCGACGAAATCACTTTGATTTCCACTTTTGCTGGAGATATGGGCGATGCGCACAGCGAATATTTTTCTGCCATGAGTGAATCAGGGTATATGGGTTTGTTGACGTGGATTGGAATTGTACTCACAACGCTAGGGGTTTCATTTAAGATTTTTTATCGCGAGAAACCGGGCAAAGTCCGCTACACTTTGTTGATGGCGATGCTGGGACTGATCACGTATTACGTGCATGCCTTTTTGAACAATTACAGTCAGTACGATAAAATTGCCGTCCCCTTGTGGGCCTTTACAGCGGTGATTGCCGCCCTAGATTTGTATCACAGAGAGACCCCAAGCGATGTTGCATCAACTGAAGAAAAGTAAACTCTTTCTCGGGGGAGCTATCCTCTGCGGAATCCTAGTGATTGTAGGCGTCTTGGGCTATGCCATCACCGAAGACCCCACACCCAACGCCAATCAAATTGTACCGGAATGGTCGAACCTTGGACCCGGAACAACCGTTTACTACGCCCAAGAATCATCATCGGAATCCACCCCAGCCGGATCCGAGGTTGGGACTGCTTCTGTATCTGAAAATTCCACCGAAGCTTCAAATCCATCTCAGGCTCATAATTCCACCGAAACCCCAAGCTATCTGTATTGGGCACTCGGCAATCCCAATACTCCAAAGATTATTCCCTACCAAACAAAATCAAACCTAGATCCTTCTGCCACCAATCCCGAGCGCAATCAGAAAAGTGCAAATCCCTCGGATTCATTGGAATCGAAAAATGGCAATCTTGGGAATGATGACAAAACAGCCTATCACAGTCGCACATTTTGGTTGGGGTCGGATCGTTTCGGCCGCGACATCCTTTCACGGATGATTATCGGTGCTAGAATCAGTCTTTCCATTGGATTTTTCGCCATGATTGCATCGTTACTTATTGGTGTGATCATTGGAATTTCTTCCGGATATTACGGCGGAAAAATCGATGCATTCTTCTCTTGGCTCATCACCGTCTTTTGGTCGGTTCCAACCCTACTCATCGCCTTGGGTCTAAGCATGGTATTTGGCAAAGGATATTACCAAGTATTGCTCGCAACGGCGCTCAGCACTTGGGTTGAAGTGGCTCGTGTGGTTCGCGGTCAAACCCTACAACTCAAACAACGCGAATATATTTTGGCCGCAAAAATTACGGGTTTCTCCAACGCCAGAATCATGTTCAAACACATTTTGCCCAACCTCAAAGGCTCTCTCACGGTCTTAGCGACCACCAACTTCGCCTCGGCTATATTACTGGAGGCTGGATTGGGATTCCTTGGCCTCGGCGTAGCTCCTCCAACACCCTCCTGGGGCATGATGGTAAAGGAAAATTTAGGTTACTTGGTCCTCGATAACAGCTACCTCGCCCTTGTCCCCGGCATAGCCATCATGATCCTCGTTATGGCATTTAATTTAATGTCGATGGGTCTCCGCGACGCCCTCGATCCTTACACCAAGGATTCGTAAATCACCACGGCCGTCCGATCAATCGATCGCAACAATCGCTCATCCTGAATGATGGAATGCAGCAAAATGTCGAGCTCTAAGCCAAAACCTGCATCGTACAAAGCATCTTCGATATCGAACAGCGTCCCAAAATTTGCATTCTCTCCGTACAACACCAAATCCACGTCGGAATCTGGCTTGTGCTTCCCTGTAGACCTAGACCCAAACAAGACCGCCTTCTCTAAGGAGGGATACTTCGCAAAAACACTCACTAACAAAGACATTTCAGCAGGACTTAACCCCGCCACTTTTTGAACCGACATGGATGCAAAATTACTGCACAAATACGGTAACCGGGTAATAACCCAATCCGTCCATGATGTTTAAATAGTAAAGGCCACTGCGCAATCCCAAAGGAACCAGAACTTCAGATTCGCGAACGGCAGATTGACCTACATTTCTACCCAAGGCGTCTATCCATTGCACTTTGCATTCGCCGAGTCCATCGATATGGATGATTTGTCCTGACGATGTGGGATTGGGATAAGCATTCAATCGGGTCTTTGCGATATTCTTCACCGCGGTATGGTCAACCAAAACTGAGATATCCGCAGTATCCTTACAGCCATTGGAATTGTTGGTGGCAATCAAACGAACGGTATACGTTCCCGCTTGGGTGTATTGGTGAACCCCAGGCAAACCTGTCTTCTTGGTGCCATCGCCCCAATTCCATTCAAAGGTTAATCCACTGGTAGAAATCGGAACACAATTCAATTTCAACTGCCATAACAAATTCCACGTGAATCCCGCTGCAGGCCTTGCCTTCACAACCACTGTAACTGGAGTGCGTTCGCTTCTACAACCATTGTTTTCTGTTTGATACCAAGCGGTTCTGTTGCTTAGCATCAAGCCCAAATCATAGCTTGAACCCACGAACAAAGGATCGGTAGCCACTGAATCTTCGTACCAATACACATTCCCAAAAGGAACTTTTGCGGTCATATTGCCCAATGCCTTGGCACAAACCGATGGCGCGGTAACGGAACTTACTTTAGGAATATCGTTAATGACAACTTCTACGCTATCCAATTTGGGGGCAAAACAAGCCCCTTCAGACGACTTATAATAAATCTGGTTCTTACCACTCAAACCTGTAATCAAAGGCGTTTTACCCACATAGAATGGGGTTGCATCGTTGCGTTTGTAATACCAGTTCAACTGACCCCAGGGCGTTGATCCAAACAAACGAGCGGTATCATTGGAACAAGCCGAATCACCCGCAGCGCCAAAGACATTGGGGTAATCTTTGATCGTTACCTTCACCGCAGTACGTCCGCTACCACAGATGCCATTCCACGACTCAACATAAACATAGCCATCGCCACGTTTGGTACCTGTAAAAGTATAAGTTGTGCCTTTGGCCAATGGGCTTCCACCGGTTGCATCAGCAAACCATCGCAAAGTATCAGAACTAGAGCTACTGCTGGCCGTCAATTTTACCGCATTCACGCCCCGTGCACAGACAAAAGTATCGGCTGGAGCCTTAGGTGCCGAGGGCGCAAAACTGCTTCCTACAAAGGCCTTTACCAATTGGGCCCCGCCGGTATACATGCAACCTTTGTTATCGGCCATCACGTAAAACGAGGTGTCGTTGCTCAAAGGTCCCACCGTTAACAAATTTCCAGTAAACTGAAGCGTTCCCCCAGTGGCCTTGTTATACCAATATACAGTGCCATGATCCGTTGATG
>CAJBVU010000232.1 GCA_903959115.1 uncultured Bacteroidota bacterium | reverse complement strand
GCATTCTAACAAGAAGACGAAGCGTCGTTTTTACCCAAACCTTCAAACCAAGAAGTTCTATATCCCCGAAACTGGGGAGTGGATTACTTTGAAAGTAGCTGCGTCTACCATCAAAACCATCGATAAGAAAGGAATTTCTTCTTGCATCAACAATTTGTTTAAGAAAGGAAAGATTTAATCATGGCAAAAAAAGGAAACCGCGTTCAAGTGATTCTTGAATGCACAGAACAAAAAGGATCGGGAGTAGCTGGCATGAGCCGTTACATCACGACTAAAAATAAGAAAAACACTGCTGAGCGTATTGAGTTGAAAAAATACAACCCATACATGCGCAAAGTAACAATGCATAAGGAGATCAAATAATGGCAAAGAAGGTAGTAGCAACGCTTAAAAGAGCAGATGCCGGTAGCGAGTACGTGAAAGCAATTAGAGTCGTTAAATCACCAAAGAGTGGTGCGTATTCTTTCAAAGAAGAAATTTTGCCAGCCGATAAGGTAAAGGCGTTCTTCGCGAAATAATTCGTTATTTCTAAGATATTACAGCCCCTTCATGGGGCTTTTTTTTTACCTTCACATCACCAAAACCCATGTCAATGTTTAATTGGTTCTCAAAAAACAAAGCCAAACCCGAGGAAGTAACCCCCGAGGCTGTGCAAACACAGCAGGCATTGGAAAAAACTCGTACGGGTTTTTTGTCGAAATTGAGCCGACTATTCACTGGGAAGCGACAAATCGATGCCGCGTTTTTGGATGAACTCGAGGAAGTTTTACTCACATCTGATGTTGGCGTAGAAACAACCGTTCAAATTATTGAGAATCTAGAGAAGCGTGTTTCTAAAGAAGCCTATGTTTCTCAGGATGAGTTGCATGAATTGTTGGCGGATGAGATTGCCAAGTTGATGCCTGATATTTCTAGCCCAGTAGCGCAGGATTTGTCGCTCAATGGCGCATCAACCCCCTATGTCGTTTTGGTGGTGGGTGTAAATGGAGTAGGTAAAACAACCACCATTGGAAAGTTGGCGCATCACTATGCTCAATTAGGAAAGAAAGTAGTTTTGGGTGCCGGGGATACCTTTCGTGCTGCGGCGGTGGAGCAATTGACCATCTGGCAGAATCGCGCTGGAGTTTCTATCGTGTCGCATGGAATGAATACCGATCCCGCTTCGGTGGCCTTTGACGCCGTAAAAAAAGCGGTGGAAGAAAACGCTGATGTGGTGATCATCGATACGGCCGGACGTTTACACAACAAGGTGGGCTTGATGAACGAGTTGTCAAAAATCCGACGTGTAGTTGAGAAATTCAAACCCGATGCGCCCCACGAGGTATTGTTGGTGATTGATGCCACAACCGGACAAAACGCATTTGAGCAGGCCAAGCAATTTACTGCAGCCACCCAAGTGAATACCCTTGCTGTGACCAAGTTGGATGGTACGGCCAAAGGAGGTGTGGTGATTGGCGTAAGTCATGCCTATAACCTGCCTGTAAAATATATCGGTCTTGGTGAAAAAGCCGAAGATCTCAAGCTATTTAACAAGTACGATTTTATCAAATCGATTTTTGTATCGTGAAAACCAAATCGAATAAAGAAACCAAAATTAATGTCATCACGCTAGGCTGTAGTAAAAACCTAGTGGATAGTGAAGTCCTCATGGGTCAGCTGAAAGCATCGCAGTTTGATGTGGCTCATGAAAGCACAAAAGACGATGCTGATATCATCATTGTCAATACGTGTGGCTTTATTGAAAATGCAAAACAAGAGAGCATCGACACTATTCTGGCATATGCAGATGAAAAAGCGAAAGGCAATAT
>CAJBVU010000231.1 GCA_903959115.1 uncultured Bacteroidota bacterium | reverse complement strand
ATTTTACCAATATTGGGAATGGCTCGCCTCAAACTCTCTTCAATCCCCGCGGTCATGGTCATTTCGCTCATGCTGCAAGTGCTACAAGCGCCTGTCAATCTCAGAACAACATCCAATTCTTGACTCACCTCAACCAATTCCACATCGCCGCCATCAGCATGCAAATACGGACGCATGGTTTCCAAAACCTGTTCTACTTGCTGATTGATTTCACTCATGGTGAGCAAAAGTAATATTATTTTGTGATTTGCAACATACTCACTTGTTGGGCCAAAGCACCCGCCACCTGATAATAGGGTTTTAATTCGATGGCATCTGATGTCAAATGGCCTTCATCGATCAATTTCATCAAGGCTGGATTCAATGGCAGCTCTCCCAAGAATGGAACGCCATATTCTTCGCTCAGGGCTTTGCCACCACCCTCACCAAACAGCTTGTATTTCTTATCTGGCGCATCCTCTGGCGTGAAGTAGCTCATATTCTCTACCACACCCAAGATTTTTTTATTGACCGCTTCCATCGAGAACATCCCCATCGCCCGGCGCGCATCGGTCAAAGCCATCTCTTGAGGCGTTGTCACTATCACCACACCTGTAAGCGGGACATTCTGCACCAAACTGAGCTGAACATCACCCGTTCCTGGCGGTAAATCGATGATCAAATAATCCAAATCACCCCAATCCGTATCCTGCACAAACTGTCTGAACGCCGAAGAAACCATCGGTCCACGCCAAACAATTGCCTGTCCGCGGGCTGTCATCAAACCAATACTCAATAACTTCACTCCTTTCGCCTCCACCGGAATCATGATCTGCTTTTCGCCTTTCATATACATTTCGGGCGATGCCGAAACACCAAACATCGTAGGAACACTCGGCCCATAAATATCTGCATCCAACAATCCCACTTTTGCACCCATGCCGCTGAGGGACAAGGCCAAGCTAGCCGACAAAGTACTCTTCCCCACACCGCCTTTTCCTGAGGCCACAGCAATCACATGCTTCACGCCAGGCAAAGTCTCCGACATTGGAATACTTGCTCTAACCCTACTTGTGGTAGATACTTCAACAACGATTTCCGAATCAACCATCATCCGAATAGCGGTTTTACAGGCATTTACCATCATGTCTTTCATCGGACAAGCGGGGGTGGTTAAAACAATCGTAAAAGAAATTTTTTCGCCAATTACCAAATCTTCAATCATGCCCAAGGTCACCAAATCTTTTTTGAGATCTGGATCATCCACATGGGACAAAGCTTTGAGAACCGATTCGCGCGTGATCATTTTCCTCTACCAAACATGCGTTTAAAAAATCGCTGCTCAAACGCCCAAAAGTACTTAAACTGTCCAAAAATGAAACCGTAAAACAACAGCAAGAAATTATAAACAGGCAATATCAATATATAATACACCATATCAACCCACCACTCTTCACCTAAATAAGGCTTAACGAATTTCTTTAGGTACATCACCGTAAATCCCGTTAAGGCAAATACCAACAAGATCACCCAAACCATCCATGCTTTCTGCACGTTCCAACGTGTTTTAAGTCGATTTATAAAACTCACCTGGCAAAGTTACTTGATAAACCCGAGCGAATAAATTATGCTTACCTTTAAATGACAATTTTCCATGGGCAAAAGATAAATTGCGGACTTCCAACGATAAAGGTGAAATTTGCAGCAATGGATGAAATAAACATCAACGATTCAAATCTAGAGAACTCTGAATTAACCCCACTGCAGCTGGAATCAGCCGAGGGGAACACAGAAAGCAACAATACACAACTTATTCTAGTGCCGCTGCCGATTGGCGAAAATAGTTGGCTTTGGATGAATACGCCGCAATACATTGATGCAATCACCCCTATCCGACATTGGGTTGCTGAAGATGCAAGAACCCTACGTCGATTCCTCTCCAGCCTAAAAGTGGGCATTCCATTGAACGATCTCGACATTTTTGAACTCAACACCAGAACCCCTCAAAAGGAATTGGAAGCCTTTCTAAAAGACATCCAAAACACCAAATTGATAGGAATGGCCTCCGAAGCAGGCATGCCATGTATAGCCGATCCAGGTGCGGTGTTAGTAAAAATCGGACATCAACGCGGATGGGATATAAAACCGATCATGGGACCCAACAGCTTGATGCTCGCCTTAGCAGGAAGTGGACTCAGCGGTCAGACCTTCACCTTTCACGGCTATCCGCCCATCAACGAAAACGAGCTCAAACAACTCACGGTTTTATTGAACAATAAGGCCACCGACAAACACAGTCATTTGTTTATCGAGACCCCGTATCGCACCGATAGGTTGTTACAGTTTTTCTGCAAAAACCTACCCCAAGACATGCTGCTTTGCATTGCCAAAGACTTGCAAGGACCAGCGGAACATATCCTAACGCAGCCCATCAGCGCTTGGAAACGAAAGGTTGAAACCCTAGGCAAAAGCCCTTGCGTGTTTATTGTGGGCAGGTAATTCATCCAATAGGTCTAACTCATCCATTAAATAAATGTTTTCACCTTATTCACAAACGGAGAACAACTTCTAAACGATTATTATAATTACACTGTTAAATTTGCATCAATCTATTTGTAGTCAATTATCATGAGAGACATATTCGACAAACTGCATGAGCGTATGGGTCCTTTGGGTCAGCACGCCGACAACGCACACGGTTATTACACTTTCCCGAAATTAGAAGGCCCTATCGGCCCACGAATGATTTTCCGAGGAAAAGAACGCCTCAACTGGAGTTTAAACAATTATTTGGGCTTGGCAAATCACCCCGATGTGATGAAAGCCGATACCGATGCAGCCGCACAATTTGGAATGGCTTATCCCATGGGTGCCCGCATGATGAGCGGAAATAGCAATTATCATGAGCAGTTGGAGCGCGATTTAGCGAGCTTCGTGCAAAAACCCGATTGTATTCTACTGAACTATGGTTATCAAGGTGTTTTGAGCGCCATTGATGCTTTGGTTGATCGCCACGATGTAATCGTTTACGATGCAGAATCGCATGCTTGTATCATCGATGGCGTTCGTCTTCACATGGGCAAACGTTTCGTGTACAACCACAACAACATTGAAAGTTTAGAGCAACAACTTAGACGTGCTACCAAAGTGGTTGAAGCCACCGGTGGTGCGATATTGGTAATTACCGAAGGTGTTTTCGGAATGACCGGATCTCAAGGAAAATTGAAGGAAATCGTGGAGCTGAAAAGCAAATTCAATTTCCGCCTTTTCGTTGACGATGCGCATGGTTTCGGAACGATGGGAAAAACGGGTGCGGGTACAGCGGAAGAGCAAGGCGTAACTGAGGGCGTTGACATTTACTTCTCAACCTTTGCAAAATCGATGGCAGGAATTGGAGCATTTATCGCCTCTGAACCACACGTCATTAAATTCTTACGTTATAATATGCGTTCTCAAATCTATGCAAAGGCATTGCCAATGCCGTTGGTAGTTGGTTCTATCAAACGATTAGAAATGATTCGCACACAACCTGAATTAAAAGACAAATTGTGGACCATCACCAATGCGTTGCAAAACGGATTGAAAGATGCCGGTTTTAACATCGGAATCACCACAACACCAGTTACGCCAGTTGTTTTGAATGGCACCATTCCTGAAGCAACCCACCTCACCCTCGATTTGCGTGAGAACTTTAATATTTTCTGCAGTATCGTTGTTTATCCTGTAGTGCCAAAAGGCATGATCATCTTGCGTTTGATCCCTACCGCTGTTCACTCTCTAGAGGATGTGAAAGAAACGATTGACGCTTTTAAATCTATCAAAAACAAATTGGACTCTGGCGAATATCGCAAAGAAAATTTGGCCGTCTTCGCCTAATTTCGCTCCTGTCGTTTGGACAGGTTAGCGGTGTTAGGATTACGAAAAAATATTACTCAAGGGTCGTTCTGGTTCGCCATAACGACCCTTTCTATTATGGGCATTGTTCGATGTCATTCTCAGGCCCAACGACAAAAAGTCTTCGTAGAACTCAATGTACCAAAGGGATATCCAAAATCGTTTACGGATTATCGAAGAAAATACGACAGGTCGAAAAACAGAACGCAGTGGGATTCTCAACACGGGAAATACAAAACCGAGCCTTGGAGTACAAATTCAAAATACCCAAAACCACTATCCAATAAATTGGCATTCGCCCTTTTGATGGAATTGCGAAAATCGCAGAAAGGAAAAAATCAATTGCAATATTTGCAACCCCAACTCGAAAAAATTGTTGGACGAAAAAACCCATTTCCAGCAAACATCAACATCAACCAGATCGATAGTGCGAGTCTCGACGAACTACCCGGAATTGGCCCTTCAATCGCAAGGAGAATTCTGAGATTTAGAGAAAAGATTGGCGGGTTTTATTCGGCTGGTCAATTGATGGAAATTCCGAAAATCGACACCACACTCTTCGAGGTAATGATGGCTCAAGTAACGATTGACAAGACCAAACTTGTGATGCTCAATGAAAAAATAGATTTCAAGCAACTCTACAAGCATCCTTACGTAGGCCCCAGTAGAGCTAAAATCTTAGGCCCTTTCTTCTCTCAACACCCGCAACTATCAAAACGCATTTGGTTCAACATGCAGGGTATTAGCACAGAGGAAAAATCGAAAATCGAGCCATATTTACGATTTGTTGAATAAGACAATTATCACTCTATGCAACACATCCAACAACCCACAAAATTCTTCAAAGAAATAGCCAAAGCGATTAACAGGTAAGGCACACCTTTAATATCTTTGCAACACTAAATATGATGAATTTCCAAGAAAGTGAAAGCGTTTTGATGGTTAGACAAACCGTGCGCGATTTTGCAGACAAAAACATACGTCCACACTTGATGGATTGGGATGAGTCTCAAACCTTCCCCATTCACATTTTTAAAGCCCTCGGAGAATTGGGTTTAATGGGAGTTTTAGTACCCGAAAAATACAATGGTTCCGGATTGAGTTATTTTGAATATGCTGCTGCCATTGAAGAATTGGCAAAAGTTTGTGGCAGCGTTGGATTATCTATGGCCGCCCATAATAGTCTTTGCACTGGTCATATTTTAGCATTTGCGAACGACGAACAAAAAGAAAGATGGCTACCCAAATTGGCAACAGCTGAATGGATTGGCGCTTGGGGATTGACGGAAGCCAACACAGGTTCAGATGCCTTGCGTATGCAATGCGTGGCAAAAAAAGATGGAGACCATTGGGTACTTAACGGATCAAAGAATTGGATCACCCATGGCATCACCGGCGATGTTGCAGTGGTTTTGGCCAGAACCGGCGAACTACTCGATTCCAGAGGCATCACTGCATTTGTTGTAGAAAGAGGCACTCCAGGATTCAGAGGTGGTAAAAAAGAAAATAAATTAGGAATGCGCGCCAGCGAAACAGCAGAAATGATTTTCGAAGATTGCCGAGTTCCAGAAGCCAATATCCTGGGAAATATCGGGGATGGATTTATTCAAGCCATGAAAATCCTTGATGGTGGTAGAATTTCAATTGCCGCATTGTCGTTGGGTATCGCAAAAGGAGCCTATGAAGCAGCTTTGAAATACTCCAAAGAAAGAGAACAATTTGGTCAACCAATTTCAAGTTTCCAAGCGATTGCGTTCAAATTGGCGGACATGGCAACGAGAATTGAGGCGGCAGAATTGTTGACGCAAGAAGCGGCCGACAGAAAAAACAAAGGGCTCAACATGACAAAAGAAGGTGCGATGGCAAAATACTATGCATCAGAAGTGAGTGTATATTGCGCCAATGAAGCCGTGCAAATATTTGGTGGCTATGGATATACGAAAGATTTCCCTGTAGAAAAATTCTACAGAGATTGTAAACTTTGCACAATCGGCGAAGGCACAAGCGAGATTCAAAAACTCGTCATCTCAAGAAACATTTTGAAAGATTAAAAGAACTTGCCTTTATCGATAAAAACATCTATTTTTGTGACCCAAATAAAAATTTAACATGCTTATAATTAACGTAAAAGAAAACGATTCGCTGGAGAAGGCACTGAAGAAGTTCAAGAAGAAGTTTGAAAAAACTGGTGTTGTGAAAGCACTTCGTGCTCGTCAGGCATTCGAAAAACCCTGTATTACCAAGCGTATGCAGAAAATTCGCGCCGCCTACAAGCAGAAAATGCAAATGGCCGACGTAGAAGCATAAGCTGCGACTACCGATCATTGGCACGTCCAATCGTGTAAACTATAGACTTTTAAAAAAAGCCACCCTTTGGGTGGCTTTTTTTTATTCTAGGGATACCCATAAAATCCCTACATACGATTCATAGTCCTCACATTGGAATAACTCCCATATCAAATACTCCCCGGATAATAATCACTTCCGTGGATGCAAAGCATGAACCTGCTTCAACTTCTCAAATGAATTCTTTGTATACACTTGGGTGGCCGACAAATTTGCGTGGCCCAAAATATCCTTGATCGCCAATAAATTCGCCCCATTATTCAACATATGCGTCGCAAAACTATGTCGCAACACGTGCGGACTCGTCTTCGCCGCATGTGAAAATAACTTCAAATACCGATTTACCATCCGATATACCAACATTGGATAAAATGGCTCGCCCTTATCCGTCTCGAACAAATAAACACCGCCATGGCTACCCATGTACTCCTTCAGCCAATCCACTACCTCAGGATGCATCGGAATAATCCTCTCCTTGTTCCGCTTACCCAAAACCCGTAAACTCCCCCGATGAAAATCAATATCACCGGCCTTCAATCCAATTAGCTCACTCAAACGCATCCCCGTAGTATAAAACAGCAACAGCAACAACCGATCTCGCTCGCCATGCTCCACCTCATTCCAAGGGAAATTCGCAAACATATTGTGCAAGTCCAAGGCAGGAATGTCCTTCACCAACATCTTTGGCATTTTAGGCAAAATAATTTTACTCATTGGATCGCCAGCCATCAAACCCTGCTTGCGCAAATACTTAAACCAACCCCGCACACTCGACACTTTGCGATGCACGCTTCTGGAGGTCAAACCGGCACCCAACAACATCGACATAAAACCTCGAATATGGATTGCCTTGCAATCAGCCAACGAACTCACATACTGAGTCTCCAAAAAATCTTCAAACTGCTTTAAATCACCAGTGTAGGCCGATACCGTATGAACCGACATACGCTTCGTCTTTGCGATGTAATCCAAAAATTGGTTACGCAACGATTCAAAAGCGATGCCCATGATCAAGAAATAAAATTATATCAATCGATAGTAGCCAACACCTTCAACTCAATCCCAATTGGCGTAGGCAAACAGTTTATCTCCAAGGTAGTCCGGCAAGGTGGATTCTGACCAAAATACTCAGCCCACAAACGATTATACGTCGGAAAATCATCCTTCATGTTGGTCAAAAAGACCGTCACATCAACAATATTATCCCAAGAACTACCCGCATCCTCCAAAATCCATCGCACGTTCTGAAATACACTTCTGCATTGCGCCTCGATGTCATAACTCTCAATTGCCCCCGACTCGTTTAACGTGACACCCGGAATCTTCTTCGTGCCGCGTTCTCTAGGGCCCACACCACTTAAAAACAACAAATTGCCTACCCTCTTGGCATGGGGATACAAACCCACTGGCTCAGGCGCTTTTCCACTATTGATACTTTGATCTGACATAAAACAAATGTAAAGCGCACAAATGGTTCTTTATGAACCCAAATTTCAACATCCCAGGAATTGTCATCCCTGTGGACACATTACTTTTTCGGACGGGCTGGCGTTCCCGACTTTACCGGTACTGGCTTCACTGGCGCAGGCTTCGCCTTGGTCCAAATTGGAGGCGTACGATAAACAATGGCTCCGAAAGTGGCGCCCTGAGCCGACATCTTACCGGCAACAGCCATCAACTTGCTATTGGGAGTAAATCTAGCTTCCTTGGCCGTGCTTATTAAGTTCTTCTGAACCGAAACACATACACCCGTATTCACATCCCAAACGCGAATTTCACCATCATTCCCCGTAGAAACCAAATATTGATCGTTCTTGGCAAATGCCACAGAATTAACCTTCCAAGTGTGGCCCAATAAGGTTTTTAAAGGCTTTCCCGTTGCGATGTCCCAAATCACCACCGACTTATCATTGCCGCCCGTTACCATCATCCGCTTGTTGTTCGATAACCCCAAACAGTTCACCGGCATTGTATGAACCCCAGCAAAAGTCTGGTATACTTTACCCGTAAAATCAATCGACTCTACGTTGTTATTTCCATTATTTGCTACAAAAAAGGTCTTGCCATTTGGCGCTGTAATCAAATCGTTCACCGGCTTTCCGTAGGTATACAAACGTGGCTTTTGATTGTTAGTAGGATTTACGATATCGTACAATCTGATCGTACCGTCCATCGACGCCGTAAGAACAAATTTGCCCGTAGCCTCAAATTCCACCGCAGTAATTGCATCGCGATGATCCATGGTTTGAAACACCAAGGAACCATCCAAAATATTCACCACACGCAATGAAAAATCCTTAGATCCAGACGCCAACAAAGTACTGGCCGCATCAAATGTTAGACAGGTAATGGCACCATTATGACCGGTAAACGTTTTAACCAATTTAAACATACCCAATGTATCGATGGAATACAACAAGATCTTTCTATCCCATCCACCGGTAGCCAACCACTTGCCATCAGGCGAAATCGCTAAGGATTCGGTTGACGAGGTATGACCCATTAGTTTTTCCTGCACAGAGAACACAGTATCCGTAGCCAAAATCACTGGACCGTTCATCAAGGCAGCAGAATCAATTCGAGCAGTTTCCCCGGGAGTCACTTTTCCGGCAACTTTCTCATTAGAACCAGCCGCTGCCGCAGCCGGCTTTGCTTTGGAAGTTGCAGGCTTTGTTTGGGCAGACAACCCGTTTGATGCAATCGTTGCGACTGCAAACAAAACGAACAATATCAATGACTTAAATTGTACAAATGAAGATTTACGGCGCTGAGACATATTCATGGGATTTGACTACCAAAATTAAAGCCAAAACACCCCCCAAACTGCGGTTGTGGATAATTGCTTTAAATCAAGTGTTCATCAAAGACAATTCCTTGACGTTCAAGCTTTTCCAAAATCGGTGCGTACCATGACTTATCAAATGGCAAACACACTCCACGATCGGCATGTTCCTCTTCCAAAAATGTTTCCACACCCATGGCCAAAGGCAATCCCACCGTTTTCGCCATGGCCGTTCTGTCACCGCCCTCACCCATCACTTTCAACACAGAATACCAATGCTTTTCATCGCTCGAAGAATCCTGTACACCCAACTTATGAACCATCACAACCTCATCGCGGTGGTTGGCTTCCAAAGCCCATCGATCCAATAATATTTGCTCCAAGATTTGCGCTGATGTTTTACCCACAACAACCAAATTCTCACAGCCCACTTCCAATTGCAAAAATCGCAAATGACCCTCAATATTCACCAAATCAACCCCCGCATCCACAAGCGATTCAATCCACAAATCAGTATTCACAAAACCTGTGATTTTGGTAAACCACATTTCCGCCGTCCTTCTGAGCGATTCATTTGTACCAATCACCTGATTAGTAGTCTCCGAATCCCTAGCATTTACCAAATCAATTTCATCAAACAAAACGACTTTAGAATCTGTAAATCCTTGCACCACCAGAACATCCCACGCTGCGCAAAAATACCTACGTCGCAATGTCCCGCGCAACAATGTCCTCGCCTTGTTTAGCCCATACAATTTCTCATATGTCATGCTATTTCGATTCGCATAAACATCAAACACCCCAATCCCCGGCACTGTTATTTCTCTAGCATTTGCAAAAATCAAATGACCATCCAACTGCATCACTTCGCCCTCCTCTTTCCAAATACTAGAACCGCCTTGGCCTGCCAAAACCACGTTGGTGGGATTCCAAGTAAACTTGTATTTCCAAGGATTATTTTCGCAGCAGGCTTCATCAACCAGACCCCCGCAATGACTCTCAAACGTCACAACCTCCAAACCCAAAGACTTGGCGTGATCGAATAACTTACTGGCCGACAAATGATCAATTCCCGGATCCAAGCCCAATTCATTCATGAATAGCAAACCCTTTTCCTTCGCTTGCGCATCCAAAGCCAACATCCCATCCGAGGTATAACTGGCGGTAAAAAGATGACATCCATGCTCTAGGCACAAATTGGCGACAGGCAAATGCATTGGGGGAGGCAAAACGCTCACCACCACATCCAAATTCACAAGAATATCCGATACCACTTGTGGGTCCGACAAATCAGCAACTACAAGATGCGTTTTATCGTTCACTGTAAACGAATGCTGTAATCGATGAAAATCTAAATCATAAACATAGAGCTCTCTGCCTACGCGCGCGCAATATTGACCCAAATATTCTACCAAATACCCCGCACTTCGGCCAGCCCCCAGTATTCCAATTTGCTTCATCAGATGATTATTTATTGGCTCTTTGTCGTTTCGCCTCATACAACATCAAAGACGCCGCCACAGAAACATTTAAACTATCCACCATCCCAAACATGGGAATATTAATATTCATGCCCTTATCTCGCCAATAATCGGAAACGCCTTCACTCTCAGTACCCACCAACATGGCCGTTGTTTGCGTAAGATCCATATCCCAAACACTTTTGGAATTCTCCATAAAGGTGGTATACAGCTGAACTTTGTTTGATTCGATGATGTCCCATGCTTTTTGAACCGACAATACGAACAATGGAACTGTAAATACTGTCCCAACGCTATTGCGAATCACTTGTGGATGATACGCATCGATGCGTTCGTCGCATATCACAACCCCATCGGCAGCAGTGGCATCGGCAGAACGAAGCAAAGCGCCCAAATTACCCGGCTTTTCAACCGACTCAACCAACAAATAAAGTCCGCCCGGCTTGGGTATCCACTCCACAGGAGCCGAAGGCATTTCAAATATCGCCAGTGCATTTTGTCCGCTTTCCCGAACAACCACCTTAGACCATGCCGAGCCGAGGACTTCGATCATCCAGGAAACTTCTATGTCTTTTCCGAGATTCAATAGCGAATTCAATTCCTTCCACGACATTTTATCGGGATTGATTGCCAACTGCTTAACCACGAGCCCCGATTTCATGGCCAGACGAATCTCATTAATGCCTTCAACGGTAAATTGACCGGCAATCCTGCGATTCTTGGCCTTTTCCTGCAGTGACAAAACGTCTTTCACCCATTGATTCTGCGCGGAAGTAATTGATTTGATCATAGATAACCGGTTTTAACAATAATTCGGGAAGCGATTAGCCCATATGACTCCCATCCTCAGACAGCCAATCGGCGTCTTTTTTCACTCGTAGGAATCGGGCAACCATCAAACCAAAAAACATATTGGCCAGCACCAAACCAGGAAGGCCGGAAATATAACTCCAAAGGGTTCCCATTTGCGCCGCCCTAATTTCTTTCACCAACTTATCAAAATCGTCGTTGCTCATAAACTTCATCTGCCCCAACCCATCTTGCAACTGCCCAATCAGAATCCCTTTGGTCTGCTCAACCAAGGTCACATCAACCAAACTATAAAGCACGTAATCAGCGAAGCTACCGACCAACACGGCAAAAAACACCGCGCGAAAACAACTACTCAGTGCCTGTTTATAGTGATAATGAGTGCCTTCCAATTGCTTTCGATCGCCCAAACCACCCATAATCATGGCAGATAGAATAATCAGAAATGAGAGGACTGTGAATGCGGGCAAAAATCGATATTCCCAATGTTGGGTAAGATATACGATGACTTTGGCGACAAAAATAAACACCCCAGCCAACAAGCCGTGGAACACCGAAGCGCGATTCAATAATAACTTTATCCTATCAATCATGATTTTTCATATAACACCCTTTTCGGATGGTTCCCAATACGCGACCTTTCAATACATCCGCTTTCCTTGGCACATTGTAGGCCTTGCTTGGATTGCGCTCGTTCATCAAACAGTATTCACCATCCAGTGCAAACAGAGTCAAATTGGCCTCAGTCCCTTCACCCATAGCCTCCACCGCAACACCCATAAATTGTCGATTCCCCTGAAACAACAAAGGCACCCACAACTCAGGTCTTTCATATTGAAATGCTTCAGCCATGAGCGAAAAAGTTTGCATTAACGTGGCGGCACCCCAGGCGGCATAATCAAACTCTAATTTTTTGTTTTCGATATCTTCAGGATGGTGGTTCGACATTACCGCGGTAAGTGTCCCGTCCAAAAGACCCAAAAGCAACGCCTTTCTATCTGATTCAGCGCGCAAGGGTGGCAATACTTTCAAATTTTCATCAAAATCCAACATCGCCTCATCGGTATACATCAAGTTCAACACCGGAACCGCCGCATAAATTTCTACGCCATCGGCTTTCGCCCTGCGAATGATATCTACGCTTTCCGCAGAACTCACACCCATCACCCTCAACGGCGTTTTTAGATATTTCGCCAATTCAATATCCGCCAAAAGCTCAACCGTCTCACTCACCGATGGAATCCCCTTGAAACCCAAACTCGCATTCACCAAGCCTTCATGAATCTTACCATCCGGCGCCAAAGCCTTTTGATAGGGAAAGTGAATATAATTCAAACCCAATGAATGGGCATATTGCATCAATTTTGTGCGTAAACCCAAAGAGGCACTACCTGTAATTCCATCGGTAAAAGCCAACGCCCCAGACAAATGCATTTCATACATTTCCGCCATCTCTTTGCCTTCACCCCCAACACTGCTATACCCTAATGGAAGTATTTCCGCGGGCAACCCTTTTCCGATGCCACTGACCTGCGCGATTACAGATTCGTTGTCGGGCTTTGGATTGCTACCACAGAGCGCAGCTACTTGCGTAAATCCACCTTTTTGTGCTGCTTCACTGTACGACAACAATGTTTCCTTCCAAGGCTCTCCTGGATCGGGACAAACGCCAAAGGGATCCAACCAGCCCATCGAAACATAGGCACCTTGACCATCGATTAGCTCCGAAGCTGCCAAACCAAGTCCTTCACCCAGTGCCGAGATCACACCGTCCTTAATCACAATTTCCACACTTCGATTGTGGAGCGGGTGACCCGGAGAAAACAAAGTAACGTTTTGAAGTAATGCGGTATGGCTCATGATTTTACAGATTCAGATGGAATTATTTTATCTCTTAATAATATGATAACAACTTCTACTGCGAAGAAAAACGCAGCCCCCCATATAAACAAGCGCCAAGAGGTGTTTAATGGAGCATTGTGCATAATCGGTGCGATTCCATCACCTTTGGACAAGGTTAAAGCATTTCCGCCAGGCACCGACATCGATTTCCAATCCTCAAAACTCCGCAAATCCGATTCTTGTCGGCCCAAATTCAATGCAATTTCTACGCTATCCTTCCCGCCGCTGCCAACCAACCAAAAATACCCAGAATATTGGGGCTGAGACCCAACATACATAGAAGTATGTTGGCTAGAATTCGCCTGCAAATCAACTACGATGTTTCCTGATTTCCCGCGCAGCGAAGCTGCGCGCTCATCTACTTGCACATTGCTAGGCAATGGCAACAGATTACCGCTGAACAACTCTCCATATAAAGGCTGCTCAACCACCGCAGAAGAAGCTAGAACCTGTGTAAAAATGGGCAAGAACCAAGCCGAAGACTTCAAAGATTGACTTCCACTGCGCAAATCACTCAGCCAAACCCAATAACTACCCGCGCCTTGAACTCTTTTCAACAAAATCGGATCACCACTTTCTAATTGCAATACTGTTTCAAAATCCAATGCCGATTCCAATTTCAAATGGCCACCCACCCCAGGCATCTCAGTTTTTTCCGATATCGATTCACCAAACGCCTTCTGAAATATGGGATGCTGAAAACCCGCTACCGCCAATCGATCAACCTGTAAATCACCAACGCCACTTGCCCCTCTTCTACCCAAAGCACCACCTTTCCCCGCCTGACCACCCAACCACTCACCGCGCAATTCCCCAAAGCCCATATTAAAACTCTTTCGTCCGATCGGATCTACAAAGAATTGCAAAACCACCTTGCCGGAAGCCACAAAATCTCTCAGCGCAACCAGCTCTTGACCCGAATAAACCCCATCATTTATCAAAACAATGGCATGAGCTGAACTCAAAACACCTTTGTCGCTCGCCAATAAATCAGCCCGTGCAAATTCTACTTTTTTTAGCAATGGTTGTGACGCAAACATCGCAGAAACCGCATCGTCCGCACCCAAAACACCCACTACCGTCTGACCCTGTTTGATAGGATGCAAATACTTCAGATTATCATACCCAAACCCATCTTCATCCAACTGCAGCGAACTGGCCTTTGATAGTTCGACTACCGACACGGGGAATTCCACTTCCGCGATTCCTTGGGCCTCCAACTTCAACGACTTCACGTGCATGGTCTTTTTTCCACCCACCATTCTTAGCGATGTCTCCTTGGATGTTTCTGCATAATTCCGAATCCTAGCTTTCAGCAACACATTAGATCCCGCATCGGCATTTTGCCAAACACTCTCGTACCAAACAGTATCTATTGCCACGTTACCACCCACTTGTGATGGATCCAAAGGATATAAAACATACTCCCAATCTACATTGGGCGCGGATAACAATTGGGGTTTAGCGGCCAATGCCGACAGCTGACCATCCCCAAAGGCCATCACTTTTAGGGAAGAAATCCCACCCTCTCGGAGCAATTCATCCACTTGAGCCGTCCAATCAGACCATTTTCGCTGTTGCGGACAAAGAGGAATCGTATCGATAAGGGACAAAGCTTGGGCGGGTGACATCCAGCCGGTGTTGGTAAACGGATCTTGGGTAAACAATCTCACCTGTGCCTCCTGTGCCAATCCCAATAACATAGTTCTGGCTTGGGACTTAGCTTGCTCGATGATCACGCCATCCGCATTTTTGGTGCCCATAGAATAAGAGTTATCGAAAAGCACAACCACATGACTGTATTCTTTATTGCGCGTGGATGAGCTACAACTTGGCATTGCAAAGGCAAACACCAAACAGGTAATTGCCAACATACGAGTGAGCAAAACAACCCAATGCTGAACCTTCTTTTGCTGCCTAGCGTGTTGCAATCGCTGAATTAAGCGAAAGACACCTGGGAAGTAAATCGTTTGGGTTCTGTGAAATTGAAAAAGGTGAATCAACAGCGGAATTGCCAGCAAAAGCAATCCCCAAAGCATATTTGGCTGTTGAAAATGCATTAGAACAAACCGTTCAGTGTGCTTTCTACTTTTTGGATGATTTCAGCGGCGTGTTCCGGATTCTCTTGGAAATCCATATCGTCGACATTAAAAATCAATAGTTTACCTGTATAATTTGCAATCCAAGCTTCGTAGCGCTCATTTAAACGTTTGAGGTAATCCAAACGGATGGCATCTTCATAATCCCTGCCACGCATTTGAATCTGATGAACCAACTTCGGAATTCCGGCCCGTAGGTAAATCAACAAATCCGGTGTTTCAATCTGATTGCTAATGGCATCAAACAATTGCTTGTAGTTTTCAAAATCTCTGGTGCTCATCAAACCCATCGCATGTAAATTGGGCGCAAAAATGTAAGCATCCTCATAAATGGTCCTGTCCTGAATCACAGTCTGCTTACCCCCACGAATCTTCTGAATATCCTTCCAACGCGTAGTTAGAAAATATACCTGCAAGTTGAAACTCCAACGTTGCATGTCTTCGTAAAAATCAGAGATGTACGGATTGTCATCCATATCCTCCAATTGAACCTCCCAACCATAATGTTTTGAGAGCAAATTGGTGAGTGTGGTTTTACCCGCGCCGATGTTACCTGCAACCGCAATGTGCTTAGCCATACTGCAATAATACGAAGGTCTTGCACCCCCTTACAAATCATTGCAAAACAAAAGTTTTACACAATCCAATTTAGACCATAATTCCTGTAACTTTTCCTTAAAAATCGTGGGTTTAGGCCTAATTTTGCAAGTAATTCATGCCAAGCAAAAAAACCGAGGCCACCGCCTCACAATGGGTACTTTTTAAAAGGATATTGGCCCTGGCCAAATTTCAACGACATTGGATGATAATCGCGGTTATTTTAACCATCGTACAGAGCGTTATCACAGCATTTCAACCCTACCTCTACAAAATTGTCATCGACGAAGTAATCATTCCCAAACAGTTCCAATTACTGGAGAAATGGGCCCTAATTTTGCTCATTTGGCTCATCGTTCAGGCCCTACTCGGATTTGCAAACTCCTACCTTTCTGAATCCATCGCCCAATCTGTCATCCTCAAGTTACGGCAGTACATATACGACCACCTCACCCGGTTAAAATTATCATTTTACGATAAAACACCAGTTGGAACTGCCGTTACCAGATCCATTAGCGATGTACAAACCATCACCGATTTATTCTCATCCGGCGTTATTACCATTGCAGGCGACCTCATTCAAATTATCGTAATTATGAGTTGTATGTTCTATATGGACGTAAAACTCACGCTCATTACCCTTACCGTTGTCCCTGTCTTGCTTTTTGCCGCTAACCGATTCCGAAAAGGCATTCGCGACACTTTTCAAGACGTTAGAAATCAGGTCGCCAAATTAAATGCATTCCTCCAAGAACGTATCACCGGGATGCAAATTGTCCAGCTTTTTAACCGCGAAAAGGAAGAAAAACGCAGATTCGACCAAATCAATCAGGCCCACCGTGACGCCAACATTCGCAGCGTATATTACTATTCCATCTTCTTCCCCATCGTTGAAGTCTTAGTTGCCGTAAGCTTTGCGCTGATCGTTTGGTATGGTAGCGGTTCTCTCGTTCGCGGAAGCATCGAATTTGGTGAACTAACCGCCTTTATCATGTTCATCAACTTGTTTTTTAGACCGATCCGCGCCATTGCCGATCGATTTAACAACATTCAAATGGGCATCGTTGCTGCGGATCGTATTTTCAAACTCATCGATGATGTCGATAACATCGAACAAACCACCGAAGTAGCAGCGCCAAAATTCAGCGGCGATGTAAAATTCAACCACGTTTGGTTTGCCTATCAAAAAGAAGAATGGGTCCTGCGTGATGTCAGCTTTCACCTGCCCCAAGGAAAAACGATGGCCATTGTGGGTGCTACCGGCTCGGGCAAAACAACCATTGCCAGCCTTGTAAACCAGTTGTATCAGCAACAAAAGGGCGATATTTTACTAGACGATATCAATATTCAATCGTTGAACATCACATCTGTACGACAGCAAATTGCGCTAGTTCTGCAGGATGTATTTCTATTTAGCGGCAGCGTAAAAGACAATATTCGATTGCACAACAACGATATCGACATTCAGAAAATGATTGATGCGGCGCGTTCGATAGGCGCTTATGAATTCATTGAAAAACTTCCTGGCGGATTTGATTACAATGTTATGGAGCGCGGAATGACCCTTTCCTTGGGCCAACGCCAGTTGGTTAGTTTTATTAGAGCCCTAGCCTTTGACCCAAGAATCATCTTATTGGATGAAGCTACAAGCTCTATCGATACAGAAACTGAGCAGCTGATTCAGAAAGCCATCGATCGCTTGTTAGAGAATCGCACCGCCATTGTAATTGCCCACCGTTTGAGCACGATTGCAAAAGCCGATGAAATCCTGGTCTTAGAAAAAGGCGAAGTCAAAGAGCGTGGTAACCATGCCTCATTGATGGCAGCAGGTGGTCATTATGCGCACTTGTACGAGACACAAATCGCTGAGTAAATCCTCGTTTCGCTTTTTTTATTCATGCAGAGGCTCTGGTCGATGCATTTCCATCAGCAGTGCGAACGATAATTGGATGGCCATCAGCTATTCTAGTCGATGCATGGTAATCAACCAATTCATTTCATTCAGATAGTCAATTAAACAGAGAGGGCGGCCAATGGCCGCCCTCTCTGTTACTACATATTTCTAAACGATTGAAGATTAAGCCTCTGCAGCTACCTCTTCTGCTTCATCATATTTAGCAGCCATCATACGTTCGTACTCTTCCTTAGAACCAGTAATTACTTCCTGGAATCTACGTAAGCCAGTACCCGCAGGAATCAAATGACCCACAATTACGTTTTCTTTCAAACCTCTCAGTTCGTCGATCTTACCCGAAATTGCAGCTTCATTCAATACTTTAGTGGTTTCCTGGAACGATGCAGCACTCATGAAACTCTGAGTACCCAATGATGCTCTAGTGATACCTTGTAACACCGGAGTAGCCGTAGCAGATACCGCATCGCGATATTGTACCAACTTCATATCCTGACGACGCAATGTGCTGTTTTCCTGACGTAAATCTTTCAAACTCACAATTTGTCCGGCATGCATATTTGTGCTATCACCTGGATCCGTTACAAACTTCTTGTCCCAAATGTTATCATTCTCCAAACGCAACGTCCAACGGTCGGCGATTTCACCTTCCAAGAAACGAGTATCGCCTGGATCAACGATTTCCATTTTCTGCATCATCTGACGAACAATTACTTCAATGTGCTTGTCGTTGATAGTTACACCCTGCAAACGATATACTTCTTGGATACCATTCAATACATAACGCTGCACTGATGCTGGTCCTTCAATACGAAGAATATCTTGAGGGGTAATTGCACCGTCGCTCAACGGCTGACCTGCTCTCACATAGTCGCCATCGTGAACCAAAATGTGCTTAGACAATGGCACTTGGTAATGTTTAACTTCATCGTCTTTAGACGTAATGATGATTTCCTGGTTACCACGCTTAGACAAACCGTAAGTCACAACACCATCGATCTCAGCAACAACTGCTGGGTTAGAAGGGTTACGCGCTTCAAACAATTCTGTCACACGAGGAAGACCACCCGTGATATCACGAGTTCTAGTAGCAGAACGAGGAATCTTCGCCAATACATCACCACCCTTAACGGTAGCACCCTTCTTGGCAACCAAGATAGCACCCATAGGCATGTTGAATATTTTGGTTACTTCATCGTCACCTTCTACGCGGAACTGAGGCACCTTAGTCTTATCGCGACTTTCTACAATCACCAATTCAGACAATCCTGTTTGCTCATCACCTTCTTCACGCATGTTCACACCTTCAATGATGTTTTCGTAAGTCACCTTACCATCAATGTCAGAAATAATCAACGTGTTAAAAGGATCCCATGTGCACATCACATCGCCTTTTTTCGCTTTTTGTCCTTCTTTTACCATCAAAACGGCACCATAAGGAATATTGTAAGTTGTGATTACAGTCTTGGTCTTAGGATCCAAAACTCTCACCTCTCCAGAACGACCCAATACGATTTCCGAATTCTTGGCTTCGCCATTTTCATCGGTATCAAATTTGGTAACTGTACGCATTCCGTCGAAGCTAATCACACCTTCGTATTTGGTTGTCAATGTGTTCTCCGCAGCAATGTTCAACGCCGCACCACCCGTGTGGAAAGTACGTAACGTCAACTGTGTTCCAGGTTCTCCAATTGACTGTGCAGCAATTACACCCACAGCTTCACCAGCTTGAACCATTCTTCCAGTAGACAAGTTACGACCATAACAAGCAGCACAAACACCTGTCAACGTTTCACAAGTCAATACCGAACGGATTTCCAATTCTTCAATTCCTGCATCCTCAATGGCATGAGAAATTTCTTCTGTCAATTCCTGACCTCCAGAAACAATCAACTCACCCGTTTTTGGATGATAAACTCGATCCAAAGCAGTTCTACCCAAGATACGTTCGTACAAAGGCTCTGCGATTTCGTCGTTATTCATCAATGCACTCATCGCAATACCTCTCAAAGTACCACAATCAGGCTCGGTAATTACAACATCCTGAGCTACGTCATGCAAACGACGAGTCAAGTAACCCGCATCCGCAGTTTTCAACGCCGTATCAGCCAAACCTTTACGAGCACCGTGCGTAGATACAAAGTATTCCAATACGTTCAAACCTTCTTTGAAGTTAGAAATAATTGGGTTTTCAATGGTATCACCACCAGAACCACCTGTGTTCTTTTGAGGCTTAGCCATCAAACCACGCATACCACCCAACTGACGAATTTGCTCCTTAGAACCACGGGCTCCAGAATCCAACATCATATAAATTGGGTTGAACCCTTGGTCTTCATTCTGCAAATCATTGATCAATACACGAGCCAACTGGTTGTTTACACGTGTCCACAAATCAATTACCTGGTTGTAACGCTCATTGTTTGTAATGAATCCCATATCCGCATTCGATTGGATCTCCAATACTTCTTCCATCGCCTTGCTAACCAACTGTTCTTTCTCAACAGGGATTTTTACATAGCTCAAGTTAAAGCTCAATCCACCTTTAAATGCGTAGTGGAATCCTAAATTCTTGATATTATCCAAGAAATCTGCAGCCTTAGCAACACCGCTCAAACGAATGATGTTGGTAATGATATCACGCAAATTCTTCTTCTTCAATAATTCATTGATGTATCCAACCTCGCTAGGAACTACTTGGTTAAATAAGATACGACCAATGGTTGTGTCGATGATTTTTTCTACCAATTCACCATTTTCCAATACGGTGGCCTTACATTTCACTTTTGAATGTAATTCGGCACGACCTTCATTGTAAGCGATGATGGCTTCTTCAGCACCATAGAAAGACAAACCTTCACCTTTTACTGGGTGTTCAGCAGTTGCCTTACGCTCTTTGGTGATGTAGTACAATCCCAAGATCATATCCTGAGAAGGAACGGTAATAGGTGCACCATTTGCAGGGTTCAAAATGTTGTGCGAAGCCAACATCAACAACTGAGCTTCCGCTACAGCTGCGTTGCCCAAAGGCACGTGAACCGCCATCTGGTCACCATCAAAATCCGCGTTAAATCCAGAACAAACCAATGGGTGTAACTGAATAGCCTTGCCCTCAACCAACTTAGGTTGGAAAGCTTGGATACCCAATCTGTGAAGCGTAGGAGCACGGTTCAACAATACTGGATGACCTTTCAAAATATTTTCCAAGATATCCCAAATCACCGGATCTTTTTTCTCTACGATTTTCTTCGCAGTTTTTACGGTTTTTACGATACCCCTTTCGATCAATTTACGAATGATAAACGGCTTGAACAATTCCGCAGCCATATTCTTTGGCAATCCACACTCATTCAATTTAAGTGTAGGACCTACCACGATTACAGAACGACCAGAATAGTCAACACGCTTACCCAACAAGTTCTGACGGAAACGACCTTGCTTACCCTTAAGCATATCGCTCAAAGATTTCAAAGGACGATTGCCTTCGCTCTTCACAGCACTAGCACGACGGGTGTTATCCAACAATGAATCAACCGCTTCCTGCAACATACGCTTCTCGTTACGCAAGATCACCTCAGGGGCTTTGATCTCAACCAAACGCTTCAAACGGTTGTTACGGATAATTACACGGCGATACAAATCATTCAAATCTGAAGTTGCAAATCTTCCACCTTCCAAAGGCACCAATGGGCGCAATTCTGGTGGAATCACTGGCAACATCTTCATAATCATCCACTCAGGACGATTTTCACCCGTTAACTGAGCACCGCGGAAGCTTTCGATTACTTTCAAACGCTTCAACGCCTCTTGCTTACGCTGTTGTGAGGTTTCAGTGGCAGCCTGGTTACGCAAGTCGTAGCTCAACGTATCCAAGTTCACACGCTTCAACAATTCTTCCAACGCTTCAGCACCCATCATGGCTACAAATTTGTTAGGATCAGAATTCTCCAACATCTGATTTTCTTTTGGTAAAGAATCAACGATGTCCAAATATTCTTCCTCAGTTAACAAATCCAAATAATTTACATTGCTCGCTGCACCGGTTTGAATAACCACGTAGCGCTCATAGTAAATTACCATGTCCAATTTCTTGGTAGGGATACCTAATAAGTAACCAATTTTGTTTGGCAAAGAACGGAAGTACCAAATGTGCGCAACAGGTACCACCAAGTTGATGTGACCCATACGCTCTCTACGTACTTTCTTTTCAGTTACCTCAACGCCACAACGGTCACAAACGATTCCCTTGTAACGGATACGCTTGTATTTTCCGCAATGACATTCGTAATCCTTGATAGGACCAAATATGCGCTCACAGAACAAACCTCCCATTTCGGGCTTGTAACTGCGATAGTTGATGGTTTCGGGTTTAACTACCTCACCGAAACTGCGACGTAATATGTTTTCAGGAGAAGCAAGCGAGATACGGATCTTGCTAAAATTGCTCCCTTGTTTTTGTGTTTTCTTTTGAAGTTGCATGATTGGTTTCTAGAGATTAATCCATAAATGTTACTTCCAAGCCCAAACCGCGGAGCTCGTGCAGCAATACGTTAAATGACTCTGGGGTTCCGATGTTAGTGATGTTATCACCTTTTACGATGGCTTCGTACGCTTTCGCCCTACCTGTAATGTCATCCGACTTCACAGTTAAGATTTCACGTAAGATATTGGCAGCACCAAATGCTTCCAATGCCCAAACTTCCATCTCACCAAAACGCTGACCACCAAACTGAGCTTTACCACCCAATGGCTGTTGCGTAATCAATGAATATGGACCGATTGAACGAGCGTGCATCTTATCATCCACCATGTGACCCAGTTTCAACATATAGCTGATACCTACTGTCGTTGGTTGATCAAATCTGTCACCACTCAAACCGTCGTTCAAATGCACCAAACCGTTCTTCGGGATACCTGCTTTTTCAGTTACCTCATCGATCTCAGCCATAGTAGCACCATCAAAGATTGGAGTCGCAAAACGAACACCCATTTCTTTTCCAGCCCAAGCCAAAACGGTTTCATAGATCTGACCCAAGTTCATACGTGAAGGTACACCCAATGGGTTCAACACGATGTCCATCGGAGTTCCATCATCCAAGAATGGCATGTCTTCCTCACGAACGATACGGGCAACAATACCCTTGTTTCCGTGACGACCCGCCATCTTATCTCCCACTTTCAATTTACGCTTATTGGCTACATAAACTTTCGCCAACTGAAGGATACCTGTTGGCAATTCATCACCCACACTGATTGAGTAATGTTCACGCTTGTAATTGGTAACCTTTTCGTTATTTACATTGATGAAGTTGGTTAAACAACGAACAACAAAACTATTCTTGTCCGCATCGCTGGTCCAATTGTGGTAGTTCACATTGCTGTAATCAATGCTCATCAAGTTCTTTTGAGTGAACTTAGTTCCCTTTGGAATCAACTCTTCGCTGTACATATTATATACACCTTGAGAAGTTTTTCCGCCCACCAATTGGAACAATTTCTTAACCAATTCGTCTTTCAACATGCCCAATTCCTTGCGATGATCATCGTCCATCTTAGACAAACGAGTCTTATCACCAGAACGTGTGCCCTTATCTTTCTTGCTCTTAGAGAACAATTTCTTATCGATAACAACACCTTGAGCACCTGGAGAAGCTTTCAAAGAAGCGTCTTTTACGTCGCCCGCTTTATCACCAAAGATCGCACGCAACAACTTTTCTTCTGGAGATGGTTCAGTCTCACCTTTTGGTGTGATTTTACCAATCAGAATATCGCCTTCTTTAACTTCAGCTCCAACACGAATCAAACCGTTGTCGTCCAAGTTACGAGTCATTTCCTCACTCACGTTTGGAATGTCATTCGTTAACTCTTCTTCTCCACGCTTTGTATCGCGCACTTCTAATTCGTATTCAGTAATATAAACGGTTGTATACCAATCGTCTTTTACTACTTTTTCAGAAATTACAATCGCATCCTCAAAGTTATAACCCTGCCATGGCATGTAGGCCACACGCAAGTTTCTACCCAATGCCAATTCTCCGCCTTGGGTTGCGTAACCTTCGCAAAGAACCTCACCTTTGCTCACTCTATCGCCCTTCTTAACGATAGGACGCAAGTTGATACAAGAGTTTTGGTTGGTTCTGCGGAATTTGATCAAATGATAAGTTTTGGTATCTCCAGTGAAGCTCACTAAATCATCAAAATCATTGTGGTCGTAGCGAATGCGGATCTCACGAGAATCGACATACACTACTTCACCATTGCCTTCTGCATTGATCAAAGAGCGACTGTCGCGAGCCACTTTTTCTTCCAAACCGGTTCCAACAATCGGGGCTTCAGGACGCAACAATGGTACGGCCTGACGTTGCATGTTAGATCCCATCAACGCACGGTTTGCATCATCATGCTCCAAGAAAGGAATCAATGAAGCTGCAATCGATACGATTTGGTTTGGAGCTACGTCCATATATTCTAACTGCGCTGGATTCACCAATGGGAAGTCACCTTCCTTACGGCTCTTCACCAACGTAGTCATAAAGTTTCCTTTTTCGTCCAACTCGGCATTGGCCTGAGCGATTGTTTTACCATCCTCTTCCTCTGCAGAAAGATAAACGATACCACTTTCTACCTTCCCGTTCACTACCTTACGATAAGGAGTTTCCAAGAAGCCCATTCCATTAATCTTTGCGTGTACACACAAAGAAGAAATCAAACCGATGTTTGGTCCTTCAGGTGTTTCAATAGTACACAAACGACCGTAGTGCGTATAGTGTACGTCACGAACCTCAAAACCGGCACGTTCACGACTCAAACCACCCGGACCAAGTGCGCTCAAACGACGTTTGTGCGTAATTTCTGCCAAAGGATTAATTTGATCCAAGAACTGACTCAGTTGGTTGGTACCGAAGAATGAATTAATTACACTCGATAGTGTACGAGCATTCACCAAATCCTGAGGTGTAAATACTTCGTTATCACGAATATTCATTTTCTCACGAATGGTTCTTGCCATACGCGCCAAACCAACACCAAACTGAGCATACAATTGCTCACCCACAGTGCGGACACGACGGTTACTCAAGTGATCAATATCATCCAATATTTCTGAACCGTTATACAATTCAATCAAATACTTGATGATGCTGATAATATCGTCTTTTGTCAATACACGAACCTCCATTGGAGTGTTGATTTCCAATTTCTTGTTAATACGGTAACGACCTACTTCACCCAAGTCATAACGCTTGTCTGAGAAGAACAAACGCTCAATGATACCACGGGCGGTTTCTTCATCCGGTGGATCTGCATTCCTCAATTGACGATAGATTACTTCCAACGCTTCTTTTCCGTTGTTTGAAGTATCCTTTTGCAAGGTGTTATAAATTACATCATAGCTGATTCCGTTTTCAGACTCAGCATTCAAAATAATTGACTTAACGCCTGCCTCAACAATCAAATCGATGTGATCTTCAGCCAACAAAGTATCACGTTCCAAGATAACCTCGTTACGCTCAATACTTACTACTTCACCTGTATCTTCATCCACAAAATCCTCAATCCACGTGCGCAAAACCCTCGCTGCCAATTTCCTACCAATAACACGCTTCAAGCCAGCTTTAGATACTTTTACTTCTTCACTCAATCCGAAGATGTCAAGAATATCCTTGTCACTCTCAAAACCGATGGCGCGCAACAACGTGGTTACCGGGAATTTCTTCTTACGGTCGATGTATGCATACATTACTGCATTCACATCCGTTGCGAATTCAATCCAAGAACCCTTGAAAGGAATTACACGAGCTGAATATAATTTTGTTCCGTTGCTGTGAACACTTTGGCCAAAGAATACGCCAGGTGAACGGTGCAACTGACTCACGATTACACGTTCAGCACCATTGATAATAAAAGTACCATTGGGCGACATGTATGGGATGGTTCCCAAATAAACGTCTTGAACAATGGTTTGAAAGTCTTCATGTTCTGGGTCGTTACAACTCAACTTCAACTTAGCCTTCAAAGGCACAGCATAAGTTAAGCCGCGTTCGATACACTCATTGATGACATACCTTGGGGGATCCACGAAATAATCAAGGAATTCCAACACAAAGATGTTGCGTGTATCAGTAATTGGGAAGTTCTCACGAAAAACTTCAAACAATCCCTCTCCTTCACGCTTGTCAGCGGGTGTATCTAACTGGAAAAACTCTTGAAAAGATTGGAGTTGTACGTCCAGAAAATCAGGGTACTCAATGGCGTGTTTTACCTTACCAAATGAGATCCTTTTGTTGTGTGTGGTGCTCAATTTTTTTGTTGTTAATGGTTTGACAGTGGTGTTGGTACTAAAAACGCCCAAAAGGCCCGCGGAATATCCGGGGCCTTAGGGTTAAATGGGGGAGTGCTTACTTAATTTCAACTGTAGCACCGGCCTCTTTCAATTTAGCTGCAAAATCTTCGGCTTCTGCTTTAGAAACCTTCTCTTTTACTGCCTTAGGAGCACCGTCTACTAAGTCTTTTGCTTCTTTCAAGCCCAAGCCTGTCAAATCTTTAACGATCTTTACGATCTGCAATTTGGCGTCGCCTGCGCTAACCAAGATCACATCAAATTCTGTTTGCTCAGCAGCAGCAGCTTCGCCACCACCTGCAGCAGGCGCAGCAACAGCCACAGCAGCAGCTGCAGGCTCGATGCCATGCTCTTCTTTCAAAATTTGAGCAAGCTCGTTAACCTCTTTTACAGTAAGGTTTACCAACTGGTTCGCGAATTCTTTTAAATCTACCATTGTTATTTAATTTAAGTGTTTTTTTTGTTTAGTTTCTTTCTTCAAGCGCCTTAATTAAGCCGCCAATTTTTTGTGGTCCGCTAGCTTGCAATGCACCAATAACATTCTTGATGGGTGACTGCAACAAACCGATGATTTCTCCAATCAATTCTTCTCTTGACTTCAACTTGATCAAAGCCATCAATTGATCGTCGCCGATGAACACTGAATTATCAATCCAAGCACCCTTCAACAATACATTTGGAGAAGTTGAACGGAAATCCT
>CAJBVU010000230.1 GCA_903959115.1 uncultured Bacteroidota bacterium | reverse complement strand
GGGTGAGTTTTGTAATCATTGCACGTGTGTTTTTTACAAAAATACGTGTATCTTTTTGTTTGAGCAAATGAATTTCTTGGATCATGGCTTGTGGTGTATAAACAAGACCACAAAATAAAATGCCAAGGGCTTTCAGACCTTGACATTTTGCGCAAATTGGAGAGAAGCTATGGGTTAAGTTTTGTGAATTTTACAAAACTTAAAATCATTAAAGCACTTTTGCTGAAAAGGCATTTTTGAGGCCTTGGTGTTGGATCAAATCAACTTTGATTGAGCCTACATAGATTTCCCCTTCGATGCGCACTGGGATGTGGTTGGCATCATCGGTGACCCAAACGGTGAGGGCATCGGCGTGTTTGAAGACTCGGTCCACCACCAATTTCGGTTTGATTTTGATGCATCGAATTTTGCCGAGGTCGGTTTTGATCACTTCTTTCCCCTTATAGGTAATGGGCAAGCTATAAACTTGGTTATCGATGTACACATCCACTGGAAACTGTTTTCCTATGGTGGCGTTGGCGTAGTCGAGGTTTCTTAGATAGTAAATGGCCGAGGCGATGTCTTGGGTGTATTGGGGGATGGTGAGTTCGCCTTGTTTGTTGCGGAGTTTTTTATTGTCGTGGTCGTATATGGCTACGTCCTGATTGTAATAGGTATTCTCTCTCACTGTTTTGGCATATCGCAAAGGGGCTTGCGACTCTTGGTCCACCCAGCTTTCAAATTTGTCGCGCACTTTATAGGCCCAATCAAAACTTTTGAGGGTCTCCCCTTCTAAGCGGAGGGTGTAGGTGTTTTTGCCATTGATGATGGTACTTTGGGGGAGGACGGACATGCTAACGAGACCCGCGTTTACTGGGCCGTAGTGAATTCTATATTTGAGGATTTCTCCGGTTTGGTAGGCGTTGTTGGCCACTTTTCTTCCTAGGAATAGGGTTGGAAGGGAGGAGAAACTACTGAGCGCCAGGCTAGTGAAAAGAGCGCCGATGGCGATGATTACGAGGTGGGGCTTTTTCATAATTGTGGTTTTTTGTTTGCGATAAGGATTGGTGATAATGGCCTTTAACACGAATCTTTTGCGAATCCCCCAAAACTCTGCCAACCTTTTGCGATTTTTGTAACACAATTATGAGTAAGCCTCTAACCCAATATGCAAAAGCCAGTGGATGCGGATGCAAAATTCAGCCTGCTGTCTTGCAAGAAATTTTGCAGGGATTCACTCTAGATTCTACGTCGTTTCCGCATTTGGTGTTGGGCAATTCGGGTGGGGACGATTGTTCTGTTTACGATTTGGGCGATGGCAAATACTTGTTACAGACGGTGGATTTTTTTACGCCTTTGGTAAACGATGCCAGGGTGTTTGGGATTGCAGCGGCGGCCAATGCGTTGAGCGATGTGTGGGCGATGGGCGGAAAACCTATTATGGCCAATGCGGTGATGGGGTGGCCCATTGATACGCTGCCGGTGTCGCAAGCACGTGAGGTGATGCAAGGGGCCCTTGAAATCTGCAATGCTGCGGGGGTTCCTTTGGCTGGTGGACATACGATCGACAGTCCGGAGCCCATGTTTGGGTTAAGTGTCACCGGGTTGGTTGATTCAGCGAATTTGAAGACCAACGCGGGCGCCAAGGCGGGGGATGTTTTACTTTTAACGAAGCCATTGGGTTTGGGGATGCTTTCGGCCGCGCATAAGCGCGGCCTCACTTCTTTGGAGCAGGATGAGATTTTATACAAGTGGATTGTACAAACGAATCACGTGGGTTCCATTTTGGGTGGGATTTCGGGCGTGCATGCCATGACGGACGTTACTGGGTTTGGACTAGCGGGCCACTTACTCGAACTCTGCAAGGCCAGTGGATTGGGGTCGGTGCTTGAATCCAAAAAGTTACCTCGGATCGCCGAGGCGGAGACATTTGCCTCGCAGTTTATTTTGCCCGACAATGCGATGCGGAATTGGAATGCTTACGAGGGGGAAATCGACATGCGGGATGCGGGCGCATTTGCATGGTTGGTGGATCCTCAGAGCAGTGGGGGTTTGCTGTTGAGTGTTGGGGCAGCTTCACTGGGTGAAGTGGAGGCCGCGCTGCGCGCGGCCCAATGTTTCCATCAAACCATCGGCGAAATGGTAGATTTCACTTCACTTCCCGATGGTAAATTGTTGTCTGTAAACTAAGTGGTTTGGTCGTTGAATAATTTCTCAATTGACTTCATCGTCATGAAGTATTTGTTGTTGTCCAGCCATTTAAAACCAAATCGTTGATAGAATGTGGCTGCGGGTTCATTTAATGCTTCAACTACAACTGCTGTAGAAGCTGAGAACATAGCGATTTTGTAAGATTGCGAGAGAGCATCCAACAACATCCACTGTCCCAAACCTTGATTTTGCATGGATTTATCGACAGCGAGTTTTCCAAGAAGTGTTGTGGGTATGTGGTCGAAGACAATCTTGTAAGGGAAGGTATCGGGTTTAATTTCGTTTTTTATTAATGAGTAATTGGAAAGGGTGTAATAGGCTTTAACCTGAAGATCTTCCTTTGCATGTACATAACATGTGTTGAGCATTTTTCGCATGTTTTGCATGGCGAATAACTTCAAGTAACGCGTAAGCGATTCCTCCCCACAGTCGAATTGATCTCGCAAGTGGTTTTTGTTAAGAATCTCCATCCTTAAAATTTTTTTGATTGATACTCTTTCCAAGCGGCTTTTAAATACTCATTGGGCTCAGGCGGATTCTCCAATGCGTCAATAAATCTTTTTTGGGCTTCAGCGGTTAAAACCAAGTGCTGTTGCTGACTCAAAACGGCAACGGCTTTTTCTTGAGCGGCTTGTAAAACGAAATCTGAAAGTGTTTTGAAACCAGCTGCCGCGGCAGCTTGCTCAAACAATTGCTTCTGCTGTTG
>CAJBVU010000229.1 GCA_903959115.1 uncultured Bacteroidota bacterium | reverse complement strand
TCAATCAAATTCAAGGAACTGATTAAGGTTTTTTGCGTAAATTCATTGTCAAACTGCTATTCTGCAAGAAACTGTCTCTTCTGAACTGCAAGTTATTATCGTCAATCAATATCAAGGTTGCCTTTTCGCCATCCAACGTAAACGTCTTCCCATCGGCACTCAAGCTCCAAACGCCAGGTTTTGTTTGAGCTGCTGTTGGGCTGCATTTCAACAATCCTTCATCCAAAGTAAAGGTGTTATCGGCCTTAAATGCATAAAAATTGTCTTTTTCACAGTCCTGCATCATTTGAGTATAGTCTTTCAATTTCAAGCCACCACCCAAATCAATTACGGGTTCGATAGGCAAAGAAGAAATTTCCCATTTGCCCTTGCAAATCAACTCGGTTTTTGAAGGTCCAGCTGCAGGCAATGGATCATCGCCACATCCGGCCAAAGAAATCAAGGTGATGCTTGCCACGATTCCAAGGGTGATATTACCTAAATTAAAGAAGTTCTTTTTCATATTGCTCACAAATTAAAGTGATGTAAGTTGAAAAACCAATAATCGCAATGGGGTAGATGGCTTTTGAGTGACATTATTCGTAATAAACAAAAACGACCACCTTTTCACTTGAGTCATTTGGGATAAAAATGATTTATCTCAAATAACAGATATACTCAACAAATACATATACCCCTACGTGTTTTTTGTAAAAAAAATGTATATTAGCACCCTAAATCTCACCCATGAATAAACGCTTACTCAAACAAATTGCTTTCGTATTTATTTTCACTCTCGGATTCCAATTCTCTGCAAATGCCCAAAACGTAGGGATCAATGAAACTGGCGCAAATCCAGACCCTTCGGCGATGTTGGATATCGCAACGAGCAACAAAGGCTTGCTTATCCCACGATTGTCCAAAGCACAAAAGAGCTTAATTGCATCGCCGGCCAATGGATTATTGGTATATCAAACCGACGATACAGTGGGATTATGGTTTTACGAAAACACCAAGTGGGTACCAGTGATGAGATCCATCACCTTTGGCAAGGGATTAACTGGTGGCTACATCCAAGGCAAAGGGACAGTTGATTTAAAACCTACAGGCGTAACTGCCAGAAAATATGGAGCTATGGACTCTATTCCAGTGGTTACGGTAAATGCAGAAGGGCAAATCATTGCAGCCACCACAATTGCAACTAACTTCTTGAACAAGACCGACACACTATGGAGCTGGAGAATTATGGGCAACAAAGGCATAGACGATACCAAGCATTTCCTGGGGACGCAAGACAACAAGGCCCTTAGATTTAGAGTAAATAACAAATGGGCGGGTGAGATTAGCCCAAGCAACGACAACATATCATTAGGTACAAACGCCAATAAAACATCGAATGGTGCACAGAACGTGGCTATTGGACTAGGCGCAATGGAACAGGCATCCAACAACAAGGGCGACATTATCGCAATCGGTCAATATGCGTTATCCTCCAATGGAATTGGTGCAGCGGGAAGCACCCAAGGGGTTGAAAACATAGCAATTGGCCCAAAGGTCATGTTTGGCAATCGATCAGGTAGCTATAACGTAGGATTAGGACAACGTGTCTTGGAAACGGGACAATTTAACTATGGTAATATCGCAATCGGTTATGAGGCAATGAAACAATCCTATAACTCTTATTACAACATAGCAATTGGCATGTATGCTATGAGTTACAACCAAACGGGCAATTATAACTGTGCGATTGGGTACGGCGCAATGCTTTATAACGGAAACGGCTACTATAATAGTGCATATGGTTTTTATTCGATGTACTATAACAGTAGCGGAATTGGCAACACCGCTACAGGAATGTATTCTATGGGCGTAAACACATCAGGCTCATGGAACACAGCCAGTGGCTATCAAGCATTATACAGTAGCTATGCCTCCAATTTCAATACCGCAATGGGGGCTTATGCTGCACTGAACACGACCACCAAAGGCAATAACAACACTGCGATGGGATATTCCGCATTATATAAAAATACAACCGGTTATTCCAACGTTGCCATTGGTATTGCAACATTATACAACAACACCATAAGAGGGAACTTGGTTGCTGTTGGTGATTCTGCATTGTTTAATAATGGAACCGCAGCTGCGGCTGGCCAAGCATCATTCAATTCGGCAGTGGGTTCAAAGGCATTGTTTTCAAATACTTCAGGATCCAACAACACAGCGTTGGGGTTTGTTGCATTAGAATCAAATGCAACGGGAGCCAATAACACTGCCGTGGGTTCAAGATCATTAAACTCAGGCACTACTGCAAATAACAACACTGGCGTTGGCGCGAATGCACTAAACGTTAATACAGCAAATGATAATACTGCGGTTGGCTACAACGCCCTATCCAAAAATACCACAGGCAATAACAATACTGCAAACGGCTCGGAAGCACTAGCCGCCAACACCACAGGAAATAGAAATTTGGCGGATGGTTTTAATGCGTTAAAGGCGGCAACCACGGGATCCGATAATGTTGCATTAGGGAATCGTGCATTATCAGCATCTACAACCAGCTCAAACAATTCGGCTGTGGGTTCAGAGGCATTATTGACAAACACCACTGGGGGAAATAATACAGCCATCGGTTTCCAAACATTGGCAAACAGTACCACGGCAAGCCACAACACTGCCATTGGATTCAGGTCGTTAACTGCAAATACTTCAGGAACTAACAACGTAGCAATTGGAGCACCTGCCGCTGCTTCACTGACTTCTGGAAGTCAAAACAGTGCCATGGGTGACTTATCACTGAATTCAAATTCTACTGGCAGCAATAACGTAGCCCTAGGATTTGAATCTTTGCTTTCAGCTACATCTACAGAATTCAATGTTGCGGTTGGGGTACAGACACTTAGGGCATTTAATAACACCAATGCGAATACGGGTAGAAATACAGCAATTGGCTACCAATCTATGTTTAGAACCACCACTGGCTCTTACAATACCGCAGTGGGTTATCAGTCATTAGATAATAACACCACAGGACAATTGAATACAGCCATAGGATACGCAGCAATGCCAAATTCTACATCTGCCGGTAACAATACAGCTCTCGGCTACAATGTCTTAAATAATTTATCTACCGCAAACAACAACACCGGAGTTGGATACCAAGCGCTCATACAAGTAACAACAGGGGGCAACAACACGGCCATAGGCTTCCAGGCTGGCCCCGATTGGACTGGCGGAACCAATACAAACGCAACAGCCGTAGGATATCAAGCCGTAACAACCGCCAGTAACCAAGTGCGCATTGGAAATAACTTTGTTACTTCAATTGGGGGATTTGCCGCATGGACCAACCTTTCTGATGGTCGCTACAAAACCAACATCCAACAAAATGTACCCGGTTTAGATTTTATTTTAAAACTGCAGCCAGTTACGTACACTTTTGATTTCGATAAATTAAATAAGTCCTTAAAACCCGGCGGAGCTGAGGCCCCTGCCACAAACGAGAACAACCCCAACGTAGGCGTTCGATATTCAGGATTCGTGGCCCAGGATGTAGAAAAAGCGGCTAAGGAAATCGGATACGACTTCTCAGGTGTTGACAAAGCGAAATCAGAAACCGACCTCTATGGTTTGAGATATAGCGAATTTGTAGTTCCTATGGTTAAAGCCATTCAAGAACAACAAGCGCAAATCGAATTGTTGAAGAAACAAAACGAAGCTTTGCAAAAAGCCATCACAGAATTGCAGAACAAGAAATAATCCGCTCTAAACAGAAACGATGAAAAAGTTACTGCTATCCCTAGCATTATTGGCCTCGTCCCTCCTTTACGGCCAGGGATGGGTTCATAATGGCGCCCATGTGGTTGCCAATTCGGGAAGTTTTATCGTCATATCAGGTACCAAAGGAAACTACAAAGCCCAAGGCACATCTAGATTAATTTTCAACGGCGATGTCAATCTGTTCTATACCGGAAACTGGATCAACAACTCTGC
>CAJBVU010000228.1 GCA_903959115.1 uncultured Bacteroidota bacterium | reverse complement strand
CCCGTGAAGCAAACGTGCATCGCTTGGCCGAATGTTCAACTTCTATCATCGACCAATGTGTAGCGCAAGGAGTTCCTTTTGCCCGTGAATACGGCGGAACCCTTTCCAACCGCTCTTTTGGTGGAACCCAAGTTCAGCGTACGTTTTACGCAGCAGGTCAAACCGGACAACAATTGTTACTCGGTGCCTATAGCGGTCTAGAACGTCAAGTAGGATTAGGCAACGTGAAAATGTATGCCCGCCATGAAATGATCGAAGTAGTAAAAATCGATGGCAAAGCACGCGGAATCATTGCTCGTGACTTGGTTTCAGGTAAGCTTGAAAGACATTTCGGTCATGCCGTATTGTTGTGTACCGGAGGCTACGGAAACGTATTCTACCTATCAACCAACGCCATGGGAAGTAACGTAACCGCAGCATGGAAAGCCCACAAAGCGGGTGCCTACTTCGGCAACCCTTGCTTCACGCAAATCCACCCAACTTGTATCCCTGTTTCAGGTCATTATCAATCCAAATTGACATTGATGAGCGAATCGTTGCGTAACGATGGTCGTATTTGGGTACCTAAAAAACAAAACGATGAGCGTCATCCCAACGATATTCCAGAAGATGAGCGCGACTACTACTTAGAACGTCGCTACCCTGCCTTCGGTAACTTGGTTCCTCGCGATATCGCTTCACGTGCCGCGAAAGAACGTTGCGATGCCGGTTACGGTGTGGGTCAAAGCAAAATGGCCGTGTATTTGGATTTCAAATACAACATGATGCAGCGCTACGGTAGAACCGAAGCCAGCAAATTGAATATCGCCAATCCAGACGATGAAACCCTTATACGTCTTGGAAAAGAAGTGGTGAAAGAAAAGTACGGCAACCTGTTTGATATGTACAAGCAGATCACCGACGAGAATCCATACGAAACACCAATGCGCATCTACCCCGCCGTTCACTATACGATGGGTGGTTTGTGGGTTGATTACGACTTAATGACAACAGTTCCAGGTATGTACGCGTTAGGTGAGGCAAACTTCTCTGATCATGGTGCGAATCGCTTGGGAGCATCTGCATTGATGCAAGGATTAGCCGATGGTTACTTTGTAATTCCTATCACAATTGGAAATTACCTGAGTAAAGAAATTCATACCAAACCCATCTCTACAGATCACGAAGCTTTTGTTGCCGCTGAAAAAAATGCCAACGAACGCATTCAACATTTGATGAATATCCAAGGTACTCGCTCAGTAGAAAGCTACCACCGCGAATTGGGTCTTATCATGTGGAACAAATGTGGTATGGCTCGTAGCGAAAAAGGTTTGAAAGAGGCCATTGCTGAAATTCAAGCTTTGCGCGCCGACTTCTATAAGAATGTACGTATCCCTGGAAGCATCAACGAATTCAACCCTGAATTGGATAAAGCCGGCAGAGTTGCCGATTTCCTTGAATTGGGCGAATTGATGTGTGTAGATGCATTAGATCGCAACGAAAGTTGTGGAGGTCACTTCCGTGAAGAATTCCAAACTGAAGAGGGTGAAGCTTTACGCGACGACGAAAACTATATGTACGTATCCGCATGGGAAAGCAAAGGCGATTCATGGGAACTTCACAAGGAAGAATTGAAATACGAAAATATCAAAATCCAACAACGCAGTTACAAATAATCCAATAACAAGAAGATTATGAGCAAGTTAATGAAATTAAATCTGAAAGTTTGGCGCCAAAAGAACACCCAAAGCGCTGGAAATTTCGAAGAATATAAGGTCGATGCCAGTCCCGACATGAGCTTTTTGGAAATGTTCGATGTCTTGAATGAGCAGTTGATCGAAACTGGAAAAGAGCCTGTTGCATTTGACCACGACTGTCGTGAAGGCATTTGTGGAATGTGTTCGATGGTGATCGATGGCCGTCCTCACGGACCAAAACAAGGCGTTACTACTTGTCAGTTACACATGCGTAGCTTCAACGATGGCGACACAATCACCGTCGAGCCTTGGAGAGCCAATGGCTTCCCTGTGATCAAAGATTTGACAGTGAACCGCAGTTCATTTGACCGCATTATTGCCTCTGGTGGATTTATTTCTACCAACGCAGGTAACGCAGTGGATGCCAATTCTATTTTGGTTCCCAAAGAAATTGCTGATGAAGCTTTTGAGGCCGCTACTTGTATTGGATGTGGAGCTTGTGTAAGTGCTTGTAAGAATGCATCAGCCATGTTGTTTGTAGGTGCCAAAGTAACTCAATTGTCGATGTTACCCCAAGGAAAGCCCGAACGTCAGTCCCGCGTGGTTGCCATGGTTAACCAAATGGATGCCGAAGGATTCGGCGCTTGTACTAACACTGGTGCTTGTGCTGCTGAATGTCCAAAACAGATTCCATTGAGTGTAATTGCGACGTTAAACCGCGAATACATCAATGCGAAAATGAACGGCAAATAATCCAGATTCAACAAACAATAATCTGGATTCAACCGAGGATTTGTCGGTTAGATAAGAATAAACAAGAGCGAGGGCGGCCAAT
>CAJBVU010000227.1 GCA_903959115.1 uncultured Bacteroidota bacterium | reverse complement strand
GCTTTCATCGCTTTTAAGTGAGCTCCGCTGCGCATGAAATGCAACATGTGGTCACGACTTTCCCAAGCGGTGAGGGTGCATTGGAAGCCGCCTTTTCGTTTTACTTGTGAGAAAAGAATGCCGTTGGCTGTTTGCGCTTGGGCAAAGGAAGGGATTGCCAATCGCCAAAATCGGAAAAAGCTGATGATTCCCTTGGGCTTGAGACCTGTGATAGAAATATACATGGATTATTTGTCGTTGATGCCTATCGCCAAGCCAAAGAGTGCCGCCACCAATGCGAGGTGAATGATGAGCGTGGCTTTTTGCCAGATTGGACGGTCGTTCCAGGTTTGCTCTGGATTGAATGGGTCGAAGGCCAGCGCGATACCCAGTTGTGAAGCGGCTTGAAGGTAGTCTTTGCTGACGGTGGCTTGATAAATTCCCAAGACCAGAAAGCCTATGTAGAGATATTTATTAAACGGTGTTTTCATTGTTGCAATGATACTGAGGAAGTGTGTTTTGATGGTGATTGTGTGGTGAGATTCGATGAATTTGGTTAAAATTCGATGGGATTTTGGGGGTAAGGCCAAGGAAATGGGTTAGCGTTGCCCTAAGTTCGCGGCATGATTACGATTGAAACGGAGATCGCATCGCCTGTGGATCAGGTTTGGGCGATGTGGTCTGAGCCACAGCACATTGAACGGTGGAATTTCGCTGGCGACGATTGGCATTGTCCGAAATCGGTGGTGGATTTGCGCACGGGTGGACGGTTTGTATCGACCATGGCTGCGCGCGACGGTTCTTTTGCATTTGATTTTGGCGGGGTGTACGAAAGGGTAGTATCGAACAGCGAGATTGCGGTGTTGCTGGATGACGGACGCAAATGGATCACAACATTTGAAGCCACTGACGGCGGGACCAAAGTGATTGAATCTTTTGAGCCTGAAAATGAGAACCCCGAGGAGATGCAACGTGCAGGCTGGCAAATGATTTTGGACCGTTTTAAAGGGTACGTGGAGGCCTCTGTGAAATAATTATGGCCGTTAAATTTTCTAATTGCATTTGGAGTCACGACAGTGCCAAGGAGATGTCTGACTATTACCGCGGCGTTTTTCCGGATTTTGTATTGATATCGGAGAATCCGCTGGCTGTAGTTTACGAGATGGCGGGGATGCGGTTTATGGGGCTCAACAATGGGATGCCTCAGGTATTATTTAACGAGAAAATTTCGTTTGTGTTAACGGTGGATACGCAGGCCGAGATTGATCATTTTTGGGACTATTTTGCGAATGAGGGTGTGCCTGGACAGTGTGGTTGGATCAAAGACAAGTATGGGGTTTCGTGGCAAGTTGTGCCGAGTGTGTTGGGCAAGTTGATGACCAATCCGGAAACAGCGCCGAAGGCGGCTTATGCATTTATGCAGATGTCGAAGTTTGATATCGCACAGTTAGAGGCAGCAGTATCGCAATGATAAACAATTATGATTAGACGCGGAGATACCAATGATGTAGCGCTTTTGCAGCGGATTGGCCGAAAAACTTTCGACGATACTTTTGGGAATACTTGCACCAAGGAAGACATGCGTGGGGTGTTGGAGCGATATTTTAATACGTCCCAATGCGAATCGGAGCTAAACGATCCCGCAGGAGTTGGTTTGATGCTGAAAACCAAACACGAAAGAAAAAAATTC
>CAJBVU010000226.1 GCA_903959115.1 uncultured Bacteroidota bacterium | reverse complement strand
TAGGGATTGAACACGCCAAGGCCGCCAAAGAATTACACGCCTTAAGCGAACTCCAAAGTGCCAAATTGGAACTGGAGTACGAAGACGATTAAAATGTATTAATCGCGACTTTGCAATTTTGCCAATAAGCGCAAAATCTCAAGATACAACCAAACCAAGGTCATCAACAACGCAACACCTGCAAACCACTCCATGTATTTTGGAGCACCCGCAGCTGATTGTTTTTCGATGAAATCAAAATCCATGATCAAATTGAAAGCGGCAATACCCGCGATCAAGGCAGAGATACCAATGGATAAAGGACTGCTTCCGTAGTAAAAACTCTCCACACCAAACATTCCCATTATCATTGTAATTAGGTAGAACAAGCCCACACCCATGGTGGCGAACATGATTACTTTGGTAAACATGGGCGTTGCGCGCAACAAACCAGAACGGTAAGCCAACAACATTCCCGCAAAAATCAACAAAGTGATACCCACAGCATTCATCACGATGCCATCGTACATTGTGTTAAACACCAAAGAAACAGCGCCCAAGAACAAACCTTCCGCTGCTGCATAAACAGGAGCCAAATAAGGAGCCCAAGCCTGCTTAAACATCATCACCAAGCTAGCAATAAAGCCTACAATCAAACCGCCCCACATGTAACCGGATAAGCCGTTGTTGAATGCGTATGACAAACCTTCTTGACCTTCACCACCTTGAACATCAAACTTTAGCCACAAAAATGCCGCTGGAATGATCATCATCAAGAACAAGGTAATGGTTTTGTTTACCGTACCGCTCACTGTCATTTCGCCATCGTATGAAGCCACGCGTGACCCATCGAATGCTTTGTCTGATAAAAAAGGACTACTCATAGTTATTATTTTTTTCGTTTTTTTCTTAGTACTAAATTACTTCAATTATATATCAATTCTGTTGATTTCGTTTCGTTTTCACAAGGAATTTTATACACTTCATCGATTCAATTTTTTGTTTTTTAACTCTTTTCGGAGCTCAACTAATGCCTATTTGATTGAATTAAACCCATTAACGAATCAAATGGAGTGTCCCCACGTTGCTGTATTCTTTATTCTTAAAATCCGAATATTGCAGGCGATAAACGTAAACACCTTCCATGGCCAACTTACCACCCACAGTACCATCCCAGCCTTCGGTGGTGCTATTGGTTTCAAAGATTTTCTCACCCCATCGATCATAAATCGACATCATATACGTTTTCAATCCACCTGTATAGGGCAAAAAGACTTCATTTCTACCATTGTTATTGGGTGTAAACGCGTCGGGAATAAAGACAACGGGCTCAAAATTAATGACGATATCATTGCTCCAACTCACCCGATTCCCGCCCTGCTCGTAGGCTTTGATTCGAAAAATCTGCTGGTAATTATCCTGTCCATTATTAAAATTATCTGCCGTTGGTGTCGTATAGTTTTGATACAACTGAAACCCACTGCTTCCGGGCAAGGAACGATACAATTCATATCGAGCGATACCGCCTGGAAAACCTAAATACCCCGAGAAGGTAATGTTCATGGTAAAGGGTCCGGTTTTTACCCCGTTGAGCAACACGGAAGTATGTGGCGCGCTGTAAAGGGTCTGCCCGCAAAGGTTTTTTGTCGCGATGCGATACTCATACGCCGAAGCATCCGGAGCAATGGTATTATCCGAGTAGAAAGTATCATTGGTTGCAACACTTCCTACTTTTGCAAAGGTGGCGCCGCCCGCAGGGCGGCGCTCAATATCCAAATTACCCACGTTCCGTGGACCATTCAATAACTCAAATCGCAAATTCATCGTCCCGTCAGAACTTGGTGGAGGAGCAATACTCACCCATCGCAAATCCAAACTGCTATTGTCCACAAAAACCTCCAAACGCAATGTATCTCCCGCACAACCCTTATCACTCCTCTCAATAACCTGAACAAAACCTGGCTGCGCACTCAATGTCCAATCAATATTCACACTGCTCGATGTAGGCGATGGCGCAGAAACAAAGCTACCTCCAACAACCGACCAAGCAAACGTACTATTGGGTAGACCCGTAATTCCATAACTAAAACCCGTAATGTTTGGAACGCAAACCGCCGCAGAACCCGAAATCAACTGCGTTTTAGGTTTTGCATTGATCGTAATAATCGCCGTTACCCATGGCCCCGGACATCCAGTCTGTGAAATCGCACGGATTTTCGCTACAAAAGTGCCAAATGTATCAAGATTTAATAACAACAACCACTGAGAAGAATCCGCCGAAACGTTGGGTGTAACCTTCAAACCAGAAAAATCGTATTCATACTTTTTAACTCCCGCATTCTTGCCCGTCCAATAGCTCAATGGTGTTTTGGTCTGACAATGGACGACATCATTCAAAGGCGATAATTTAGGCGCGCCATTCAGTACCACAGGCAATTTACTCAAGGGCGATAGACAAGGCAATTTACTCACTGAATCGTAGGCCGCGGAAATCACACCAACCCAAGCAGCACCCGCCGCCCCCCAATTCACTTTGATTGAACTGCCAACCGACCCACCGGATAAACTTCCACCCGAAACGCTCCATGCGTAAGATTCACCCTTAACCGGATTCACCGTATAGGCAATGCCACTTGAAAGTTCGCACAAATTGCCAGGGCCCATAGGTGACTGACCTGTAAGCGCATGATTTTTCTTTACAGAGAGATTTGCAGTATCTACACAGCCAAATCGATCCGTTACAATTACCCTCAAAGTACCCGTCCCCAATCCTCCCCAATCTACAGAAAATAAGGTGTCGCTAATATTTTTCGATGCTGTTGCCCCTGTTGCCGTCCAACTGTAAGTGGCCTTGTAATATTTCTTATCCAAAGAATACAGAATGCCTTTATTGTTCGGACAGACACTCACTGGGCCGATGATACCGCTGCCAGCAGGAGAACTCACAAACACGTTAAACGTATCAATGACGCTGTTACATCCCACGGAATTGGTCCCAAAGAAAATCACCGAACCTTTCCCCGGCTTATTCCAAAGTATTTTTATTTGATACGATGTACCATTGACTGCTGCTGTGATTAGCGTACCGCCGACAACGGAAACTGAATATTTAGGCAGCAGATTGGCCGTGGTGAAAATAGATGTTTGGTTTAGACAAACCGTATCGGGGCCAGCGAGCGCCGGCTTCGCCGGCGCCGCTATCAAATTAACATTCAAAGAAATATCCGCGCCACACCCAAACTTATTCTTCACCCCAATCGTAATCTTGCCCGAAGCCGCGGAACCCCAATTCACCTTCACGTACCGGCCCGTATCCGAACCACTAATTACCCCACCCGTTACAGACCATTTATACTGACGAGAAGCATCGTACTTATTCACCTCATACAACTGATTCAATGTGTTCTGACATAAATTCACCGCTCCCTTCACCGTTTCCACCGGGACAAATGGTTTTACGTAAATCAACACGTTTTCATTCACAAACTTCGATGGACAACCATTGTCGTACACCTCAAACGTCACCCTGTAAGGCACCTTCGCATTTGTATTGCAATCCGGAGTCCAACAAAAAGTTGATTCAACCTTTTTACGAGCGCTGTTGGTGCTAGGCGACATTGTAGCTTTGGTTCCTTTGAAACCATTGGTGCCAGACAAAATATCGCCATAGGCCTTCAACGTAAGAATATCGCTTGTATCTTTCAAATCCGTGGCCGAAACCTTCCTACATATCGTTTCTCCCGCCTCCACATACCAATTTGAACTTCCACCCTCATAACTCAATCGTGGCTTGTTGTTCACCCCACAGGTAATCACCATGATCTGCAAATCCAATCGCACGAAGGAAATCGCGATGCCATTGCGCCATTCGGTGACCTCAATTGCCACGGCATATCGACCTGGACTCGGTGCCATATAGGTCGTTAACCCGTTAAAGGCATCAACAAAAGCATATCCGCCACTACCAAAAGGCTTCTTCGAATTAAAACCAGCCACATACTGAACTGTATCAAAAACTGCCATCGGATCTGGGCAATTCAGCACATCTACCCAGTTGGCCTGACCACCCTGCCAAGGCGTTACCAAGCGATAACTCAGCGAATCCCCATCTAAGTCGATCACCCGATTCCGTATCGTTGTTGTTTCACCCGCACAGATAAATGGCACCGGCATATCCAAAAACGAAGGGGAACTATTCTGAATGGCCGACGGAGGAATGTATCCGTAATAGGTCTGTCCCTGAAAAGGAGAACCGTTATCATCGATCAAATTGGTCTGCGTATTCCTGCAGCATCGCTCCCATTTCAAATGATACCCCGTTGTAGAATTGGGAAGCGTAATATTCAACTCAAAAACACCCTGCTTCAAACAAGCTCTTGCTACTTCTGGGCAGCTTGTATTACCCACCGGATTGACACTTTTCTCCGAAATCAACTTTGCTTTGTACGATGTGTAAAGTGTTTTATTGTCGTTGTATACACACAAACCCACTTCATTATCAAACTTCACACCTCCATCCAAAGGCGAACAATCACGATAAGTATAAATATTAACCCGATACTGACTATTACTTCCGTTGGAGCCCAAATAACGATACGTCAAAAATCCCCCAACAAGGTGCGTGGCCTGCGCGATTGAAGCAACCGACAAAAAAACCAATACTAACCAACGTTTCAGAATTCTAAGCACGCTTAATTTCCTTTGTCAAATTTAGACAACTTTTGTGCCTGAATAGTTGCAATGACAAGGGTTTGAAATGAAAAAACTATTTTCGCCCCATGAAATTCAATGCAGACTGTCTTCACTTCCTGGGTCACATACCTTGCAAACCCCACAAAGAACAAGGCTTTCACTGTGAAAACTGCCCCGCTTATACCCCCATTGAGAAGAAAATTCTTATCATAAAATTAGGCGCTATGGGCGATGTGATTCGAACAACACCCCTAATTACCCGATATAAAAAATTATTTCCGCATGCCAAATTTACTTGGATCACACTTTTTCCTGACATTTTGCCCAAAGGTGAAATCCATGAAGTGTATAAATTAGGCATCGAAGCGCAATTGTATGTCACCAATACAGATTGGGACATCGCGATCAACCTCGACAAAGAGAAAGAAGCATCGGCCTTGTTGAAAATGGTGAATGCGAAAGAAAAATACGGCTTCATTTTGAAAGATGGCGCCACGCAACCGGTGAACGAGCTTGCCCAGCATAAATTTGATACGGGCATGTTTGATGACGTAAGCAAGGCAAACACAAAAAACTATTGCACGGAAATTTTTGAAATATGCGGACTCAAATATGAAGGTGAACCCTATTTGTTAGACAACCATGCTAGCAAAGGCTTTGTTTGGGACTTGGACCATAGCAAACCAATCATCGGCCTAAATACAGGCTGCGGCGACCGTTGGACCACCCGTTTGTGGAGCATTGAAAATTGGATTGATTTGGCAAAATCCATTGCTGCAGCCGGTTATACCCCTTTATTATTGGGAGGTTCTCAAGAGCACGATAGAAACTTGGCGATTCAAGCAGGTAGCGGCGCGACCTATTTAGGCAACTTCCCTTTGCAGCAGTTTATCAATCTGATTGACCAATGCGATTTGGTTGTCACCCAAGTAACGATGGGGATGCACCTCACGCTGGGGTTGGGCAAGAAAATCGTTTTGATGAACAACATTTTCAACCCCCACGAATTCGATTTATTCAATAAAGGAGCCATCGTCCAGCCACCCAAAGAATGTAAGTGCTTTTATCGCGGCAGCTGTGTAGATGGAACAAGTTGTATGGACACTTTGTTACCTTCTGTTGTTTTGCAGCAGGTAGAAAGCGTCCTGAATAGCAATTGATTCATACATTTTTAAAAGTCCATTGCAAATTTCACTGCAACTCACTATTTTTGCACCCCCAATGGCGAGGTAGCTCAGGTGGTTAGAGCGCAGGATTCATAACCCTGAGGTCGGGGGTTCAAGTCCCCCTTTCGCTACTCCTTAAAAAAACCCCTGATTTTCAGGGGTTTTTTATTTCCTCAGAATCAATGGGCTTAATTGCAAGGAATAAATCCCATATTATATCCTAAATTTGTTTTTAATGTCAACGCAATCGAGACCCTACGGGGCATTTTCATATTCACCCCGTTTGCTTCATATCTTTTGGTGCATTGTCCTAATCTCATTCTTTGGCCACGCGAATAAAACACTAGCGCAGTCAACCCCTAGCCTAAAAAAAACAAACCACATTTATGGTATGCTTTGGGACGGAGAAACCCACGAACCCATGGCTTACGCAAATTTGTTCTACAAAAACACAGAATTTGGCATTGGGACAAATTTTGAAGGTGAATTCGACTTAGGTTACGGCCCTTGGCCCTCAGATACTATAGAGATTGTTTATTTGGGATTTGCCACTTATCAATTTCTAATTGATACAGTGACACATGCGCCGATGCAAATTTATCTGCAGCGCACTTTTGAAAAAACCGAAGGTGTTACCATCAAATTGGGCATCAACCCAGCAATGAAATGGGTTGATTTGGCACAAAAAAATCGAACAAAGAACAGCCCCTCAAAAATCCCGTCCTACCAATGCGAAGTTTTTTCAAAAACTACAGTCGCCATAAATAACATTTCTAAAAATCTGCAAAAAACCAAACTGGCGAAAGATGTCGGTGGCTATTTTGATACGATAAGCTATCTAACAGGAGATTCAAATAAAAGCATATTACCTGTTTTTTTCTCAGAAGTTTTAAGCGACTTTAGCTTTCAACGCGCCCCAAGATTGACCAAAGAGGTGGTCAAAGCATCGCGTATAAGAGGCATTGGCGTGACCGATGGCACTTTTATCGGCCAAATGATGGGCAACACTTTTACAGGGTATAACATTTACGATGAGAGCTTAGTGGTACTAGACAAGGGCATTCCCACACCAATAAGTCCGGGGGCCGAGCTCATCTACAATTACAAACTAGTGAATGTAGATAAATTAGGGCCACGACGCCTATTTCAGATCAAAGTCACACCGAAAAATCCGAGGGATTTGGCCGTTTCGGGCTTTATGTGGATCGAAGACACCTCGGGTGCCATCGTTCGATTGAGCGTAGAAATCACCGGAACCGCCAACTTGAATTATGTAGAAAAACTCAAATTTTCACAAGAATACGAAGCCACGAAAATTGAGGATTTTATTGCACCAATCATCGACACCACAGACGCCAGGAGAGGCAATAATTCAAAGGGTTATACCACTGCCTATTTCTGCACCAAAGCCAGGGTGATGCTTGATATTGGAGAACTCTCGGAGCAAGCAGCAGGGATGGTTGCTACTAATGTGCTGACATGTAAAAACATGAAATACAACATGGAATTCCCCAAGAAGTTTTTTGAAAACCGGTTGATCATGTTGCCCGATGCCAATAGCAAAACCGATACCTTTTGGACGGCCCATGCGCACATTCAACAATCCAAAGAAGAAGCAAAAATCGCATCGAGAATAGACACCCTTAACAATTTGCCCCGGGTTAAAACCTATGTGGATCTGGTCAACTTCCTAGTGGATGGATATCAACGCATTGGCTTGATGGATTTTGGACCCTATTACACATTGGCAAGTTGGAACTTATATGAAGGTCCCCGACTGCGAATTGGCTATCGCACTACACCTGCGATTTCTAAAAACTGGGTCGCCACCGGTTTCCTAGCCTATGGATTCAAAGACCAGCGATACAAATATGGGACAACGGTTGACATCTTTCTAAAGAAAAGCAACTGGACGAAACTAACGCTTTCGCATCGATACGATACAGAACTTATCGGACTAACGGACAACGACTTATATAGTTCAAGCCTATTTACTGCGTTCAACTTATTAGGCTCCAATAACATCACCTTGGTAAAACAAAGTAAGATCAGTTTGGGCACAGATATCCGCTCTGGCGTCCGCATTTCCGGTTCATTGTCGCGCTCTCAATACGAATTCCCTTTTGTAAAAAATTATCGTTTTGCATATTACCCCAACTATCCGGACACATCAAACAACAGCATTTCAAACATATTAACCAACGGTTATGCCTCTGTTCGATTCATCTATGAACCCCGCAGTTATTTTGTAAGAACCGATCAGGACCGAATGACATTTCACGCAGATGGTCCACGCGCAGAAGTCTATATTCAGCAGGGTCTAAAAGGGTTTCTGGGCTCACAATACAACTATACCAAACTTCAAGCTACTTATCTATACGATAAATCATGGAGTGTGATGGGTAGAACCATTGCCTACGCTGAGTATGCCAAGGTTTTCGGCCAACTCCCCTATCCCCTGCTAACGGTTTATGTGGGAAATCAAAGTTTTATGTACAGCAGCAGGGCATACAATCAAATGCGCATTTTTGAATTCGTATCAGACCAAAGCTTACAGTTGGGCGTTGAGCACCATTTCAATGGCTATATTTTCAACCGCATTCCATTGCTAAATCATTTTAAATTGAGAGAAGTTGTGTCGAGCAAAGTGATTTATGGCACCTTAAGAGATGAAAACAGAAATCTGATACCAAAAACTTGGGATCAATTTGCGTCTGGCGAATCCGTGCCGATCACTCAGTTCAAAACATTTGGCCGTGAACCCTATTGGGAAATGGGCTTGGGCGTTGAAAATATTTTCAAATGCATCCGAATCGACTTTATTTGGCGCATGACTTACCTCGAACCTAACTCTCACCGAAATGCGGGTATCAAAGCAAGTTTTTCAATGGGATTCTAAATTTCGTAACTTTTCAATTATCAATAGTCCATCGAATTGATTTCGCGCGATACAAAAACAAAAACGTTAGACGTTATTTTAAGTTATAAAAAATTAAATACATCTTGGAATTTGATTCGTAAAAAAATTGTACAATGACATTAGTAAATCGCTCAAAAATTGACATGTTTCATAAATCATTATTGCTTTTTATAGGCCTATTCTTACAAAGTGTCACATTCGCGCAAGCAGCAAAGCGATGGGATGGCTATTGGAAGGGGGAGTTGAGTGTTTCTGGGATGCAGCTGACTTTGATTTTTCATGTTATTCCTCAAAGTCAAAATAGCGAAGACAAAGTCTACCGCTCCACATTGGATGTACCGATGCAGCGATTGAAGAATTTCAAAATTGATGAAACAGAAATTAACGGCGAAGAAATCACTTGGCGCTTGTCGTTGCCGGCCACTTTTCAAGGAAAAAGAAATGCAGAGGGTTTGTTGGTAGGGAATTGGAATCAAGGTGGAAAATCATTTCCATTGACATTACGCTACAGCGAAACATTGAATTCTGTTAAACCCCAAACACCCATACCTCCCTATCCCTACACTTCAAAATCGGTCGATTTTAGTCATCCTAGCGGAAAATTGAAATTCGGAGGCACATTAACCTACCCGGATACGAATTCGGTGAAAATTGATGCGATTGCTCAGAGCATTTATCATTTGGCTAGAAAAACGCCTAATCCGGCTGACCTAACATTTAAATTACCTGCCGTTTTGTTATTGTCTGGAAGCGGTCCGCAGGACCGCGATGAAACCCTCGGCGACCACAAACCATTTGCTGTTTGGGCTGATTTCTTGACAAAATTGGGCTTTGTTGTGTTGCGGGTTGATGATCGCGGCGTAGGAAGTTCAAGCGGCGACGCCAAATTTTTGGAATCCACCACCACCGCATCCTATGTAAGTGATGCCCAAGCCGCGATTCGATTTCTTTACACACAACCGATGGTAGACACCATGCGAATTTTTGTTTTGGGACATAGTGAAGGTGCCAATGTTGCAGTGAAACTGGCCAATGCTCAAACTGATATTTCAGGCGTTATTTCTTTAGCCGGAATGACATCCAGCGGCATTGAGACTTCCGTTTTTCAAAATCAAATAAATTGGAAAGCATTGAAATTAGACAGTGGCTTAATTTCCGGGCTGAGTGATTTACACCGTGAAATGATCCAACTGGCATTCATGGTGAAATCAAATCAAACCCAAGGAGGACTAAACAATTCTGACAATTCCCCTACGTCTGAGCAGTCAAAGGACAACAAAAAAATCGTGCAAAAAAGCGAACCCAGTACATCAGAATACGAATCACTTCTAAAAAATTACATCGCAGAAAACAAAGGCGACAAAAATCTTCAACTGGCCTACAAATATCAGATCAATCAATCGAAAGGTACTGCCAAATCAGTTGGTGCGAAATCAGCCATGAGTTTTTTGGCCCAAACATACATTGACTTAGCGTTGAATCCTTGGACCAGCTATTTCCTTCAATCGGATCCCGAAATAGAATTCACTAAACTTAAAAATTGTGATATTCTGATGATTCAAGGAACAAAAGATCAGCAAATTAATGCCAGTGGTACAGCGAAATTGGTAGACAAAATGAACCAAACTGGCGTAGGCATTACTTACCGAGAATTCCCGGGCTTAAATCATTTACTGCAACATTGTAACACTTGCGATGTCTCAGAATATTTCAATTTAGACGAAACCACTGCCATGG
>CAJBVU010000225.1 GCA_903959115.1 uncultured Bacteroidota bacterium | reverse complement strand
TTAAATGCAATCGCGAGTTTGTTTTTGGATAGGACTTCGGATATTGTGCAAAATTGGAAAATAAGTACACCCGATCCACATGTAACCATTGGACATCGATGCGATGCGCTTCCAATAGAGTTCGTGGTTAGAAATTATCTTACGGGTCATGCCTGGAGAGTATATAAGTCGGGCGGTAGAATTTTGTGCGGAAATACTCTACCCGAAGGACTTAATGAGAATGACAAATTGCCGGCGCCAATTATTACGCCAGCTACCAAAGCAACTAGCGGGCATGATGAAGATACCACCTACGATGAGATTTTGGAAAAGGGTATCGTTTCAAAAGAGCGTTTGGATGAGTTGTACGACATCACCTTTAAGTTATTTGCCAGAGGTACTCAAATCGCAGCTGAAAAAGGACTTATTTTAGTTGATACCAAATACGAATTTGGTGTAAAGGACAATAAAGTGATGTTGATTGATGAGATTCATACCCCAGATAGCAGTCGGTTCTTCTATGCCGATACATACAGTGAGTTGCAAGAAAAAGGGGAGCCTCAAAGACAATTGAGTAAAGAATTTGTTCGCGAGTGGCTGATGGCTAATGGCTTTCAAGGACTCGAAGGTCAGACCATGCCAATCATGGACGATGCGTTTGTGAACAATATCACAGAACGGTATGAAGAATTGTTCAAGGCAATGACGGGCAATGCATTGCAACGACGTTCGTATGATAACGTCATTGAGGATATCGAAACAAATATTAATCAAACTTTAGAGAATCTATAAAGATGAAAAAATCAATTCTAATTGCAGCAGCCACTTTTGCTTTTGCGTTTCAACTGACAGGTCAAAATGTGAAGACCTACGCGGGGAAACAATATTTAGGTAGTGGGGATTTCAATGCAACGCCCAATAATAATTTGGCAGATGAATTATATTCAATGCCTATGGGTATTTGTGTCGACAATAACAATCGTATGTGGGTTACGGACATGCATAATGTTATGATTTTAGATGGAGCGTTAAGTCGTATCCGCGGCGGATTCTTAGGAGATCCTACACAACCAGGTTCTATTGGGACAGAGAATGGGACGGCTACAGTAAGCAGATTCAATATGCCATCGGGTGTATGTGTCAATAAAAATACAAATGACGTTTACATTGTAGATTCAGACAATGCTCTAATCCGAAAAGGAACTCAATTCGTGAATGTTTCCAACGGTACAGTATTTACTACGATTGCTGGAAACTATTCATTTAACGGTGATCACAAGGATGGATTGGTAGCGGATGCGTATTTTAGTTCCCCTTCAGATATCGAAATCAATTCAGCTGGTGAAATGTATATCTGTGACTTTGGAAATGAAGTGATTCGTAAGATTTCTGCTGGTAAGGTCACAACGATTGCTGGAAAGGCAAAGACTGCGGGTGATGCAAATGGAGTAGGTAGCAATGCGATGTTTTATGCGCCCTCAGGAATTTTCTTGGAAGACGATAATAATATGTTGATTGCCGATCGTAACAATAAGAAAATCAAACGATTGAATTTGAAGACAAACGAAGTTACAACGGTGATTTCATCAGGATTGAATATGCCAACGGATGTGGTTTCAGCGAACGGTAAAATCTATATCGCTGATGAGACTTGCATCAAAGTTTTTGACGGTACTACATTGAAAGTGTATGCAGGACAAGCATCAACGGTGGGCTATGTGGACGGTCAGGCAAAGACAGCCAGATTCGGTTACATGGGATTGTTTACTTACAGAAAGGCCGATTCTGCTTTTTTTATTACGGACATCACCAATAATGTTATCCGCAGGTTAACGTTTCAAGATCCGCCAGCGGTTGATTTTGTTGCCAATAAAACGGCAGTGAACGTTTCTCAGACGGTGGCTTTAACCTCCACTTGTAGCAATAATACCGTTTCGTATTCATGGGCGATTTCACCCAATACCTATACTTTGCAATCCAATTCAAAGTTGACGGACAAGAATATTTTTGTATCGTTTAATTCGGTGGGTTCCTATACGATAACCTTTGTGGGAGCCAATATGTCGGCCGACAAAACTCAGGTTGTGAAAACAAATTACATCAATGTTTCTAGTTTATCAAGTGCAAAACCGTTGGCTGATTTTGTTGCGGACATTACCAATCCAATGACAACCCAAACGGTTAGATTGGTTGATTTGAGCGATAATACGCCAACTTCTTGGTTATGGACAATTACGCCTTCTACATATACATTGATGAATGCAACAACAACATCAATGAGAAATATGGACGTGAAATTTAACGCGTTGGGGAGTTACTCAGTGACACTTAAGGCAACGAATACAACGGGAAATGATCAGAAATTAAAAACGAATTACATTCAAGTTGTGTTGAGCGGGAATCAGGATTTACCGGTGAAGCAAGTAGTATTCTATCCCAATCCAGCAAAAGGGGTGATGAATGTGATGGGTATCAATACTATCACTTCGGCAACCATGCAATCTTTGGATGGAAAATTGGTGCATGTCACTTTTGAGGGCAACCTGATTGATTTGTCTGATGTTTCTGCGGGGATTTATTTTGCTACGGTGAAGGATGAATCGGGTAGGGTATATCAAACGAAAATTGTCATTAATCCTTGAATCGGATATTAGATACCATCAAAAAAAACCCGTTTAAAAACGGGTTTTTTTTGATGTCCGCCATTTCGTTCGGCCTCGCATTGCTATCGCAATGGCTCGGCCGAACCCTCCTCATTAACATCCAAACCAATCCATCAATACCCTCGGCAATCAAACCAATCCTCCAATCCGCGGGCTGGCTGCAAGACGTTTCAATCGCTTCCTATTACACACTTGCCATTTGCATTCTACTGCTCCTACCCAAACGAGCCCAACTGATTGCCATATTTCAAGGCCTTTTTCTCGCCCTGCAATCCATCGTCATTCTCGCTGATTATTATTTGCTAAAAAGCTGGTCCTGCAAAATCAATCGACTTGCACTGGATTATGTATCTTATCCTAAGGAAATTCTTAATTCCCTCAGTACCCAAGATCGAATCTATATCGTAGTTTTCTTAATTGCCGTAATCGGTATCTCCGTGTTACTTGGTAAACTCCTGATCTCTGTATTAAATAAATCTACATTCGATATTCAATCAAAATGGATCATCGTCCCTCTAGTTTTAATTCTTGCATTTGGAGCCAGAGGTGGCGTTACTTCAACCCCATTGAGTTTAGGTAGTGCTCAGAAAACCAATAACAGCCTACACAACGCCCTGTCAACCAATTCTTTGTGGAATCTATTCCATGTCTATCAACAACCTACCTTAAATCAGAATATCAAATCGACATTAATGCCCGCCGAAATGGAGCAACGAGCCCTCGATAAGTACATGGGTCCAGATACCTTTCCTGGCGGTCTTAAACGAATGCCCCAAATCATCAAAAAAGGCTCCAATGTGCTAATTATTGTGCTTGAAGGAATTGGTGAACATTGGCTGGAACGCGACCCATCGGAATCCATCACGCCCAACTTGCATCGCTTGGCACAAGACGGAATGTGGTTTAAGAAGGCCTACGCTACCGGTGATAGAACTGATAAAGGATTGGCTGCCATTTTTTGTGGTTATCCTTCTCAGCCCGTAAAAGGCATCTTGCTCGATCCATCCAAATGGGGCGCGTTGCATCAACAATTTTTACCCGCGGAATTCGTAAAACAAGGCTACAATACCAATTTTTATTATGGCGGTGATCCTGATTTTGCCAATATGGGAACTTTCCTAAAGTTTGTGGGTTTCCAAAATATTAAGACCTATCCCAATTCAGTAGATTCAAAATGGGGCGTGAATGATATAAACATGTCCAAGCTGGTCCTTAACGATATTACCCATCTGCCGCAACCATTTTTTGCTTCTTGGTTGATGCTAAGTAGTCATGAACCCTACGATGTTGTAGAAAATCAAGACCTACCCGAAGACGAAAAACTTAAACTGTCGATTCGATACTCAGATGCCGCGTTGGGAAAGCTCGTGGAAGGCCTAAAGCGCGCCAATCTCTATGATTCAACAGTAATCGTTGTGGTGAGTGATCATAGTAAATCCTTGGGTTTGCCTGTAACCGAAGATTATGAGCAAGAGTTCTTTAGAATTCCACTGATGATTTCGGGCGGACCTATTCGCGATATGTATCGTGGGGTGGCGCCTCATTTAATTGTGAGTCAGACCGATATTTATGCCACCTTGACAGAGCAATTGCTGGGAAATACCGCCAAAACGCCGTTTTCTAGAAATATGATTTACGCAAATCATCCAGGGATGGCAATTTCTTTCACAGATAACAAGGCTGTTTTGACTGCAAGTGGATATCGACATTATCTGTTTATGGATGCATTTGATATTAAAACACCGTCGGACTCCTTGGTCTTGGGCCTTCAATCCCAACTGGTTAGAGATTTTTTTAGAAAATAATGTAACAAATTATCCGTTTTATCGTCTATGCTTTATGGCACCAAATTTGCCAAATAGAAAAACATGGATAAACGATTGAAAAAGAATTTTACCATTATCGCAACTTTAGTCACAATTAATGTGGTTGGGTTTTTTGCAGCGGAAGCTTATTTCTCTAAGTCAACCCCCAATGCACATTTGAACCACACCGGTTTATTTCAATTTTTCGATTTAAGTCCCCAAATGGTAGCCCCTTCAAAATGGCTAGAAATGGGATTTGAATTGATCAAAAAAATGAAGTAATCACTTCAATACGAAATGTCTTTAGTAACACAGAAGCCGTTTCATCTATTGTTCTCGCAGTCTGAGAAAATCTTAAGTAAATACAAACTCTATCACATCCTATTTTGGTTAATCTATGCAGTAATCATTGCTGCAGTAATTCGAATAGGAAACTCTTGGGGCGATTCGATTTTACGCCAAGTCCCAATTTTGACAACCCACGCTGTTGTGGTATACTTCAATCTCTACTATCTCGTTCCTAGATTTCTGCTGAATCGGAATTATTTGTCCTATGTATTCTCGATATTACTTCTGATAAGCGCGGCATCTTTCCCAATTTCTATTTTAACCCATTCTTTGGTAGCCAATCAAGACATTCAAAGTGTTGTCTGGTCGTCGTTTTTCTTATTTTTGATTGGTTTGGGTTTGTTGTTTAGCATCATCCTCTCAATGACGTTTAAGTTTTTAAAGGATTGGTATTCAGATCAACAGTCGAAAAGAGATTTGCAAAAAATGCAATTGCAATCTGAGCTGAAATTTCTGAAAACACAGATCAATCCCCATTTTTTATTCAATTCATTAAATAATCTTTATGCGCTTACATTGATCAAAAGTGATTTGGCGCCTCAAGTGGTATTGCGTTTGAGTGATATTTTGCGCTATGTGCTTTATGAAACCAGCGAAGGGCAGGTAGATCTTCAGAAGGAGTTGCAGCATCTGAGCGATTTTGTTGCTTTAGAACAGATTAGGGTAGGCGATAGGGTGAAAGTTGAAATCGACTTGGAAGAACCAACCAAGGATTACTTAATTGAGCCGATGCTGTTTTTGACGTTGATTGAAAATGCGTTTAAACACGGTGCGCAATCAGCGATGGAAGAAGGATGGGTAAAGATTATGGGTAAATCTTTGGTGGGTGGATATTGTTTGTTGGTCGAAAACTCAAAACCCATCGTATATCAGGCATCAACCCAGGGTGGTATTGGGCTAGATAATCTTAAAAAACGATTAAGTTACATTTATCCTGGTGCGCATGAATTAATCATTACAAACGACCAAAGAAAATATTGCGTTACTTTAAATATCGACTTAAATCATGCCGAATAATCCTATCAAAAGTATTCTCATCGATGATGAGCCCTTAGCCCTGGAAGTACTGAAATCACATTTGGTCAATTTCCCAAGTATTGAAATTGTAAACACATTTTCTAATGCTGGCGATGCAATGAATTGGCTTGAATCAAATCAGGTGGATGTTGTGTTTACCGATATTCAAATGCCAGGCATTACAGGATTAGAATTGGTAAAAAATCAGTATCCTGCGCCCCATGCAGTCATTTTTACGACAGCCCATACCAATT